>JBFKOE010000005.1:0-23622 GCA_041629015.1 Gammaproteobacteria bacterium | reverse complement strand
GGTGCTGCGCAAGCCGGTGCGACTGCCGCTGGCGGCCGAGGAGAACCTGCGCCAGGTGCTCGGCTTCGAGATGAGCCGCCAGACGCCCTTCGCGGCCGAGGACGTGTACTTCGACTACCGGGTGACGGGCCGCGACCGCGCGGCCAAGCGGCTCGAGCTCGAGCTGCTGGTCGCTCGCCGCGAGCGCCTGGACCGGTTGCTCGACCGGCTGGCCGGCGCCGGGCTGCACATCGACTCGGTGAGCCTGGCCGGCGATGACGGCGAGGAGCCCTTCGAGCTGCTGCCGGTGGGGCGGGCCGCGCGGCGCGGCGGCGTGCGCCGGGCGCTCAAGCCGGCGCTGGCGGCACTGGCGCTGGTGCTCGCGGTCGCGCTCGCCCTGCTGCCCGGCGTGCAGCGCGCCCAGCTGGCGCGCCAGCTCGAGCCCGAGGTCGAGCAGGCCCGCCAGAGCGCGCTCGCGGTGCGCGAGCTGCAGGAGCAGATCGAGCGCCTCGACGCCAGCCTGCAGTTCGTGGTCAGGGAGAAGGGCGCCGCGGCGCAGGTGATCGAGATTATCGAGGAGGTCACCCGGCTGCTGCCCGACGACACCTGGCTGAGCGAGTTCCAGCTGGTGGGGCGCGAGCTGCAGATGCGCGGCGAGGCGCCGGCGGCGGCGCGACTGGTCAGCCTGTTCGAGGCGACCGACCGCTTCGCCAACGTGCGTTTCCGCTCGCCCGTGACCCAGGCGGTGGGCCGCGAGACCGAGCGCTTTCACCTGGCGGCCGAGATCGCCGGGGAGGGGGCGCAATGAACCTGGCCCTCAGCCCCTGGCAGAGCCGTGGCGCGGCGCTTGCCCTGCTGGCCGCGCTGATCGTCGGGCTGGGCGCGGCGACCGTGTGGCCGCTGTGGCAGTTCAACCGCGAGGGCGAGGCGCGCATTCATGCGCTGCACGATCAGCTGCGCCGTTTCGGCGAGTTCGCCGGCGCGCGCCCCGCCCTGGAGGCGCGCCGACGCCAGCTAGTGGCGCTGCAGCGCGGCGGCGGCTACTACCTGCAGGGCGCGACCGCCACGCTGGCCGCGGCCGAGCTGCAGCGGGTCGCCAAGGAGGCGGTCGCGGCGGACGGCGGCAGCGTGCTCAGCACCCAGATGCTGCCCGTGCCGGCGGCGGGCGACTTCCAGAAGGTGGCGATCCGGGTGCACATGCGCGGCGGAGTCGAGACCCTGCGCAGCGCCTTCCATCGCCTGGAAACGGGAAAACCGTATCTGTTTCTGGATAATGTCACCATACGGGCCTGGAACGTCGCGATCCGGAGCCGGGCGGGCATGCAGGCCGCGCAGCTCGACGTGCATTTCGATCTGTTCGGCTACCTGCTGCCGCCCCAGCCCTGAGCGCCGCGGCAAGCATGATCGATCGCACCACCATTGCCCTGCTGATCCTGTGCCTCGCGCTCGCCGGCGGCGTCGCCTGGCAGTGGCGCAACCCGCCCTCGGTGCAGTCGGTGCTCGAGCGCCGGGGGGCGGCCGCGGACGGGCCCGGCGAGGCGCCGGGCGTGGTGGCCCCGACCTTTGCCCCGGTCACCAGCTACGAGGAGATCGTCGCGCGGCCGCTGTTCAGCCAGGATCGCCGCCCGCCGCCGGAGGCGCCGGCGCCGACCGTAGCGCCCGTGGCGGGGGGCGGCTCCTACGCCCTGGAGGGTGTGGCGAGCACCCCGGGCAAGCAGGTCGCGGTGGTGCGCAACACGCTGACCCGCAAGGTCTACCGCGCGGGCAAGGGCGAGTCGATCGAGGGCTGGCTGGTGGCCGAGGTGGCCGCGCGCTCGGTGGTGCTGGAGCGCGGCAGCCAGAGACAGACGCTGGAGCTGGAGACGACGCTGGGCGGGCCGGGGCGCACGGTGGCCCCGGTCACCGTGCCAGGCCCGCAGGTCCCGCCGCGGATGCCGCCGCGACGGCCGCTGCCGGCGCCGCGCGCGCCGACCGCGCGGTGAAACGAAACGAGGGTAAGGGAGAGGTAGCGATGAACGTGGGGTTGACGCTCGTGCCGCGCCTGGGGGCCGCGCTGCTGTTGCTGGCGCTCGCCGCCTGCGCCACCGGGCCGGGGACGGTTGCGGACGGCTCGTCCGCGGCGCTGCCGGCCGGACCGGGGCCGCAGGGCGTGGCGGGCGACGCGGCCGCGGGACCGGAGGGCGCGGGCGATGCCATCGCGCGCCGCGGCTTCGTCGATCCCGGCAGCGGACGGCTGGTCGGCAGCCTCGAGGGTCCGCCGCAGCGCTGGCGCGCCAGCTCGCGGGGCGAGATCACGCTTAATTTCGATGGCGCCGACCTGCGCGAGGTCGTCAAGGTGATCCTGGGCGATATCCTCGGGGTCAACTACCTCATCGACGAGCGCGTGCGCGGCCAGGCCACCCTGCACACCAACCACCCGGTCGGGCGCGAGGCGCTGGCACCCATCCTCGAGGCCGTGCTGCAGATGAACGGCGCGGCCATGGTAGTGACCCAGGAGGGTTACCAGGTGCTGCCGATCGCCAGCGCCATTCGCCAGGGCCTGGTGCCGGACGTCGGCACCAGCCTGCGCGGCGGGCCGGGTTTCCGGCTGCAGGTGGTGCCGCTGCGCTACATCGCCGCCGGCGCCATCCACAAGGTGCTCGAGCCCTTCATCCCCGAGGGCGCCTCGCTGCGCGCTGACGAGGCACGCAACCTGCTGATCATTGCCGGCCCCCCGCGCGCGCTGGCCGAGTTGCTGCAGACCGTGGGGCTCTTCGACGTCGACTGGCTCGCCGGCATGTCCTTCGGGCTCTTTCCCCTGGAGCAGGCCGAGGCCAAGGTGCTGATCGAGGAGCTCGGCACCGTGCTCGGCACCGAGGACGACGGCCTGCTCAAGGGCCTGATCCGCCTGGTGCCCATCGAGCGGCTGAACGCGGTGCTGGTGATCAGCAAGCGCCCCGAGTACCTGGAGCGGGTGCGCGGACTGATCGCGCGCTTCGATCAGGGCGGCGGCGGGGCCGGGCGCAGGCTGCACGTCTACCACCTGCGCCACGGTAAGGCCGACGATCTCGCCGGGGTGCTCGGCGACCTGTTCGCCAAGGAAGGCCAGGGCCCGGTGCCGGTCGCGGCGAGCGCGCAAGCGGGGGTCGCCGCGCCCGCTCCGGCGGGGGGCGCGGCGCCTGCGGCACCCGCGCAGCCGGTGAGCTTCGCGCCCGCGCTGCCCGCCGAGGGCGACGAGGGAGGCTCGGCGGTGCAGATCATCGCCGACGCGGTGAACAACGCCCTGCTGGTGATGGCCACGCCGGCCGAGTACGCGGTCATCGAGTCGGCGATCCGCAAGCTCGACATCGAGCGCCGCCAGGTGCTGGTGGAGGCCACCATCGCCGAGATCACGCTCACCGACAACCTGCAGTACGGGCTGCAGTGGTTCCTGCGCGGCTCGCTGGACAAGTACTCCAGCCTGGCCACCCTGTCCTCCACCGCCTCGGCCAGCTTCGCCAACGCGGTGGTGCCGGGCTTCTCCTACTCGCTGACCGACGGCGCGGGCGTGGTGCGGCTGCTCTTCGATACCCTGGCCAACGAGTCCAAGCTCAAGATCCTGTCCTCGCCCCAGGTGCTGGTGATCGACAACCAGACCGCCAACATTCGGGTCGGCGACCAGATCCCGATCATCACCCGCTCGACCAGCAGCGTCAGCGACCCGGACTCGCCGATCGTCAACGAGGTGCAGTTCCGCGACACCGGCGTGCTGCTGCAGGTCACTCCGCACATCAACGCCGGCGGCATGGTGACCCTGGAGATCAGCCAGGAGGTCAGCGAGCCGAGCGCCGACGAGTTCGCGGCCGGCAACGTCTCCATATTGCAGCGCAGCATCACCAGCCAGGTGGCCGTGCAGAGCGGCGAGACGGTGGTGCTCGGGGGGCTGATCCGCGAGAACAAGACCTTCACCGTCAGCGGCATTCCGGGCTTGTCCAAGATCCCCCTGCTGGGCAAGCTATTCAGCCGCACGGTCGACAACACCAGCCGCACGGAGTTAGTGGTCACTATCACGCCGCGCGTTATCACCAGCCGCGGCGAGGCCCGCGAGGCGAGCCGTGAGCTGGTGCGCCGAATGCGCAACCTGCGCGAGCTCGAGGCCGACATCTTCCGCGCCACCGACCGCCCGGCCTCCGAGGCGGCGCCCGCACGGGAGCGCTGAGCCGGCTGGGCACCTGAACCAAAGTACAGGTCCGTTTTGGACTATGGTTCATAGTCTCGGGCGCCTTTAACCCTCAGACTCGGAGGGAAAAGTCGTCGCGCTGGCGGTCGGTGCCCGCATTCGGGCCCGGGCGAGGGGTCCGCGCCGCGGTGAACGAGCGTCCTTCTTGGGGGGTCCGGCCGAGCGCTCATGGAGTCATTCAGCAGGAAGTTCCGGCTCGTCATCTTCCTGGTCAGCGGCTTTCCGCTGGTCCTGGCGGCCATCGCCTACCTCGCCTACCAGCTCGACGTTGAGCTCGACAATGAGCTGCGCATCCTCGATGGTCGCTCGGCGAAGATCGCTGCCCTGGTCGCCGAGCCGCTGGCGGCCGCGGACCACCAGACCGTCCGCCAGCTGCTGAACGCGGTCGGGCTGGAGGGCGACCTCAATGCCGCGGTGGTCTACACCCGCGAGGGGCAGATGATCGCGGACGTCGCGGTCGAGGGCTACGCGGCCGGCCTGCACGTGCCGACCGACCGGGTCGGGCCCAAGTTCGACATCACCCACATCATTCACAACCGCCCCATCGTGGTCGGCGGCAGGAGCATCGGCGGGGTCTACCTGAACTCCGATCTGCTGCCGGTCTACGGGCGGCTCATCGAGAGCGGCCTGGTGGGCCTGGCGGTGATCACCGTGGCCTTCGTCTTCGCCTTCCTGCTGGCCGGTCGCTTCGAGCGCCGGGTCGGCAGCCGGGTGTCGGCCCTCACCGCGCTGGCCGAGCGCACCAGCGCCGACCCGGAGGCGGCGCTCCCGCCGGTCGAGGACGGGGGCGGCGAGCTCGGCGAGCTGGTGGGAGCGGTCAACCGGCTGGTCGCGCGGGCCGCCGAGAGCAACCGCAGCCTGCGCGAGAGCCAGGATTATTTCCTGGCCCTGGTGAACAACACCGCCGATCTCATCCTGGTGCTCGATGCCGAGGAGCGCATCTGCTTCGTCAACCAGGCCGTGCGCGCGCAGCTCGGCTACCGGCCGGCGGAGCTCGTCGGCGAGAGCCTGGCCGGGCTGCTGGAGGGCGAGGCGCGCGAGGCCAGCGCGCTGCTCGACGACTGGCTGCGCGAGGCCCGGCACCGGACCCTGACGGTGGACCTGCGCCATCGCGACGGCTCGAGCCGCGGCTTTGAGGTGCGGATCGCGGATCGGCGCGAGGACCCCACGGTCAACGGTATCGTCGTCAGCTGTCGCAACATCACCGAGAGCCAGGTGCTGCGCGAGGAGGCGGTCTGGAAGACCCAGCTGCTCGACGCGGTCTTCGAGAACATCCCGGCGCTGGTGTACCTGAAGGACGCGGTCGAGCAGCGCTACGTGCGGGTCAACCGGGCGCTGGAGGAGTTCCTGGGCAGGGACCGCGACGAGATCCTGGGCAAGACCGACTACGAGCTCTTCGAGCCCGACGACGCAGCGCGGATGCGCGCCTGGGACGAGGAGGTGCTGCGCACGCCCGGCGTGGTCGAGCACCATGCCTTCGAGTGCCCCGCCGCGGGCGGCAAGCGGCGCGTGCTGCGCAAGAGCGCGGTGGGGCTGATCCTCGAAGGCCCGGAGCCGCGCTACGTGCTCTCGGTCGCCGAGGAGGTGACCGACCGCAAGACCCTGATGCGCGAGCTGCGCTCCAGCGAGGCCCGCTACCGGCAGGTGGTCGAGAACGCCGGCGACGCGGTGTTCATCCACGATGACCTGGGCCGCTTCGTCGACGTCAACACGCGCGCCTGCGAGAGCCTGGGTTACAGCCGCGACGAGCTGCTCAGCCTGAGCGTGCCCGACGTGGAGCTCAACTTCGACCCCGAAAACCTGGGCAGGTGGTGGTCGACGCTGGAAAGCGGCCGGGCGGTCACGTTGCAGGGCCTGCACCGGCGCAAGGACGGCGAGACCTTTCCGGTCGACGTGCGCCTTTCGCTATGGGACGACAACGGCCGCAAGCGCATCATCGCCCTGGCGCGGGACCAGCGCGATGCAGTTATCGCCCCCGGTGGCGTGGAGCAGGTGCCGGCGCGCGCGCCCAACCCCAGGGCGGCGCCCAGGACCGGGGAGCTTGGCGAGGCACACCTGCTGGTGATCCAGGGCGCCGGTCCGTCGCGTGACGGGTTGCTGGAGCTGCTGGAGAGCGCGGGCTGCGCGGTCACCGCGGTCGCCGATGCCGAGCAGGGCGCGGCCGAGGCCAGCCGTCGGCACTACGACCTGGTGCTGGTCGACTGCCAGATGGCGGGCGGCGGTGGCCACGAGGTCGGTCACGAGTTGCGACGGGCGATGGGTTCGGCGCCCGTACCGATCGTAATCGGCATGACGGTGGGCTCGGTCGAGGCCTGCCGCGACTGGGATTGCGCCGTCGACGAGGCGGTGCAGAAGCCCCTGCACCTCGACGCCCTGCGCGCGGCCTTGCGCGCGGCGCGGGCGCGGGCCAGCGGCTCCGCCGATTGCCGGCCGTGCGCGCCGCGGCGGGCGGCGAGCGGTGAACCGAACCGCTGCCCGAACGCGCTGGCCGCCGACAGCCTGCGCGACCTCGACCCGGCCACGGTGGCGCGGCTGGTGGAGGTCTTCGAGCGCGATGCCGAGGAGCGCATCGAAGCCATCGCCCGCGACCTGGCCAGCGGGGACCCGGAGGTGCTGCGGCGCGAGGTGCACGCGCTGAAGTCGGGCTGCCTGCAGATCGGCGCCAATGCCATGGTGCGCTGCTGCGAGGCGCTCAGCGCGGCCATCCAGGAGCGCGACGAGGGCGGCATGCTGCAGGCGCTCGCGCGCGTCCGGGTCGCTTACGCGGAGTGCCGCGAGCAGCTGCCGCGGGCCTCCTGAGCCGCCGCGGGCACCGCGGCTCGAATCCGCCTCAGCGCAACCCTTGCGCCCTAGCCGGCGCCCGGCGTCGGTTCGATCACGCCCGTGCGGGTGGCGATCAGCACCGCCTCGGTGCGATTGCTCGCGTTGAGCTTGCCGAGAATGGCGCTGACGTGGAACTTGACCGTGCGCTCGCTGATGAACAGGGCCGAGGCGATCTGGCAGTTGCTGCGGCCCTTGGCGAGCAGGCCGAGGACCTCGAGCTCGCGCGCGCTCAGGGTTGAGTCCTCGCCGTTGGCGCGGTGGCTGCGGTGCATGCTCTGCACCAGCTTGGTCGCCACCGCCGGCTGCAGCAGGGTGCCGCCGTTGTGCACCACCTGGATCGCGGTGACCAGCTCGGCCGGGTTGGCGCTCTTCAGCAGATAGCCCTGCACCCCGAGCTCGACCGACTGCACGATGCACTCGGCGTCGTCGTGGGCCGTGTAGATGATCACCCGCGCATCGGGCCGGGCGCCGCGCAGGTTGCGCAGTCCCTCCATCTCCGGCGCCTGGCCGAGCTCCAGGTCGAGCACGACCACGTCGGGCGCGGTGGCCTCCAGCACCTTCAACATCTCGGGGATGTCGCGTGCCTCGCCCACCACTTCCATGTCCGGCTGGTTGCCGAGGGCGGCGGCCAGGCCCATGCGCACCACGGGATGGTCGTCGACGATCAGGACTCGGATCTTGGCGCTGTCGAGGGACATCGGGTGGCGGTTCGCCCCTGAATGCCAGGCATCGGGACCGCCGATTGTAACCCAGCCGAGCGCCACGGGAATGCGCGTGGCGGTGGCTACCGGCTTCAGGAGGGGCGGGACCCTTCGCGCGCGCGCCCGGCCCGGATCTCGGCCGCGTGCAGGCCGGGGCAGCCGCCCTCGACCGTGCAGCGTGGCGCGCAGCGTTCGCCGAGCAGCACGCAGCGCAGCACCCGCTTCAGCGCCGCCAGCGGAAAGGGCTTGTGCAGGTAGGCCGAGGCGCCCTGGGCGAGCGCCTCGTGCTCCCAGTGTGGCTGAGTGTCGCCGGAGATGGCGATGCACGGCGTGGCCGGGTCGGTTCGAGTGAGCGAGCCGATCAGCTCCAGCCCGTTGCCGTCCGGGAGTCGCAGATCGACGATGGCGACGTCGCTGCCTGGGCGGCTGTGCAGGAAGCAGCGCGCCTCCTGCAAGGTCTTGGCCGTGATCACCACCGCGCCCTGACGGGTGAGGAAGCGCGCCACGCTCTTTAGCAGCACCTCGTTGTCGTCGACTAGCAGTACTCTGGGTGCGTTCACGGCAGTCGCCGGTTGCCGGGCCCGGGCCCTTCGGGAGAAGCAGCAGGGATCGTGCCAGGCTGCGCCGATCGCGGCCGGTGGGCGTAAGGGTCTGTTTTGTATCCGATTGACTTGGCTCGGGCGCTGTGACTGGCGCCCGTGCCCGGCCGCACGGCCGGGGGATTACGCCCGCCCGCCGCTGCATATCCCCCACTCGGGGGCCGGAGACGCTCAGGTGCCGGGCTTCAGCCCGTACTTCTCGATGCGGTAGCGCAGGGCGTCGCGGCTGAGCCCGAGCAGGCTGGCCGCCCGGGTGACGTTGCCGCGGGTCTTCTCCAGCGCCTGCGTCAGCGCCCGGCGCTCCATGCTCTCCAGGTTGAGCGCTTCGGTGCCGGCGTCGGGTTCCGGCGCGGCGCCCGAGGCGCCGCTTACCCGGCCGGCGCCGGCGAGCTGCGGCGCGAGCGGCAGCTGCTCGGGCTCGATCAGCGGACTGCTCGCCATCAGCACCGCCTGCTCCATGATGTTGCGCAGCTCGCGCACGTTGCCGGGCCAGGCGTAGTAGAGCAGCGCATCCTGCGCCGCCGGGCTCAGGCGCAGGGTCTCTTTCTGGTAGCGGCGCGCGTGCAGGCCGAGGAAATGGCGGGCAAGCAGCAGGATGTCGTCGCCGCGCTCGCGCAGCGCCGGCAGCTCCAGCTGCACGACCCGCAGGCGAAAGAACAGATCGGAGCGAAAGCGCCCCTCCTGCACCAGCCGCTCCAGCGGCCGGTTAGTGGCCGACATTATGCGCACGTCGACGGCGCGGTCGCGCAGCCCGCCGAGGCGGCGCACGCTGCGGTCCTCGAGCAGCTTGAGCAGCTTGGTCTGCACGCTGGCCTCAACGTCGCCGATCTCGTCCAGGAACAGGGTGCCGCCGTCGGCCGCCTCGGCCAGGCCGATCTTGCGTTCGCGGGCGTCGGTGAAGGCGCCGCGCTCGTAGCCGAACAGCTCGGCCTCGAGCAGGTTGGCGGGGATCGCCGAGCAGTTGACCTCGATGAAGGCACCGTCGCTGCGCGGGCCCTCGTAGTGCAGCGCGCGCGCCACCACCTCCTTGCCGGTTCCGGTCTCGCCGGTGATCAACACCGAGGGCGGGGGGCCCTCGTTGAGCTGGCGCTCGGCGTTGAGCAGCTGCCCCATGCGCTGCTTGAGCTCGCGCATCGGCGGCGAGTCGCCGAGCAGCTTGGCGATGCCGCTGAGCTCCGCCTCCTTGTGGCGGTAGTAGTCGAGCGCGCCCTCGAGGCGGTCCTGCCCGGCGGCGCGCTCGAGCAGCAGCCGCAGCTCCTTGAGCTCCAGCGGCTTGCTCAGGTAATCGTAGGCACCTGCCTTCATCGCCTGGACCGCGATCTGGACGCTGCCCTCGCCGGTCATCACGATCACCCGGATGCCGGCGTCGATCTCGCGGATGCGCGCCAGCAGCTCGAGCCCGTTGGTGTCCGGCAGGCGGTAGTCGAGCAGCACGACGTCGGGCTTGAACTGCTCGAGCTCGCCCTCGGCCTCGCGGCCGGTCTCAGCGATGCGCACGTCGAAACCCGAGCGCGACAGGTAGGTGTAGACGTTCTTCGCCAGCGTGCGTTCGTCCTCGACGATCAGGATCGCGGGCAGCATGGGATCAGGCCCTCGCGGCCGGGAAGCGCACGTACACCGTCGTGCCCCTGGCCTCCTCGCTGTGCACGGTGATGCTGCCGCCGTGGCGCTCGACGATGCGTTTGACCAGGGTCAGGCCCAGCCCGAGGCCGCTGCGCTTGGTGGTGGCGAGCGGCTTGAACAGCTGGCTCATGCGCTCCTTGGGAATTCCCTGGCCGGTATCGGCGATCTCGACCTGGATCTCCTGACCCTCGCGCGCCGCGCGCTCGCTCACCGTCAGCGTGCCGCCGCGCGGCATCGCCTCCAGGGCGTTGGCGAGCAGGCTGTTGAACATCTGGGCGAGCAGCGACTCCTCGCCGAGCACGGTCGGCAGGCCCTCGCCGCGCCGGTGCTCGAGGCGCACGCCGAGGCGCTGCAGCGGCCGGGTGAAGTCGCGCAGGCAGCGCTCGAGCACCTCCTCGATGCGGGTGGGCTCGAACTCGCAGCTCCCCGAGCGCGAGACCACCAGCAGCTCGCGCACGCTGCGCTCGAGGCGATCGACCTCGTCGACGATGTCGGCGGCCGACTCCCGGGTGTCGGGGTCCTGGCTTGACTCCAGGGTCAGCTCGGCGCTGGAGCGAATCGCCGCCAGCGGGTTGCGGATGCTGTGCGCGACCGCAGAGGACATCTCGCCGACCACGGCCATGGACTCGGCCTCGACCAGGCGCTCCTGCTGCTGGTGGATGAAGCGGTTGCCCTTGTAGACGATCCAGAAAAGCGTGGCGTAGAGGAAGACGCTCGCTGCCAGGGTGCCGACCCAGACCAGGCGGCGGGCCTGGTCGATGGTGTCGAACAGCACCCGCGGCGTCTTGTAGATCTCGGCGACCCAGACTACCTGGCGGTGCTCCGGGTCCCAGATCGGCAGGTAGTTCTCGATCACGCGGCGAACGGCGTGCTTGAGCTCGCCGTGCTCGGCCTTGGACTCGTGGTCGAGGTCCTTGAGCTCGTAGATCAGCCGGCCCCGGAGCGCGCCGGCCAGCTCCTCGTTGGCGGCGAAGCTCTTGCCGATCAGCGAGGCGCTGGTGGACCAGGCGACGCTGCGGTCGGGCGCGTAGAAGTTGGCGCGAATGACCTCGGGCATGGTGGCGATGTGGGTGAAGAGTTCCTCGATGGGCTCAGGGCGCAGGCTGTTTGTACCGCGGCCGACACCGGACCACTGGTGCTCGGCGTCGGCGATGCTCTGGATGAACTCCTGGGCCACGACCGCGTCGCGCTGCAGCAGGTGATCGGACAGGAAGCTCGACAGCAGGTACGCCGCCAGGGTGGCGATCAGGCCGATGGAGACCAGGCTGGAAAGCGCGAACCAGCGCAGCAGATCGAAACGCTTTACGATGTCGCCCACACGACTTCCCGCTCCCTCTCCCAGTGAATCGATCGGCCCTCCGCTCGGGAGGTATAACGGCCCAAGCCGAGCATTTTATTCCCTAGCCGGCGGAACGTGTGCCGCGGGCACTGCCGCGATCTGGATTCCGAGGGCGTTGTGGTAGGCTAGCGCCCCGCTCGCACGCGCCCGTAGCTCAGCTGGATAGAGCGCTGCCCTCCGGAGGCAGAGGTCAGGGGTTCGAATCCCTTCGGGCGCGCCAAACGACGGACGGGGTCCATTTTTTCGGGACCCCGTTTTTCGATTGCCCGCTTTTGTCGGGATTCGAACGCCTGACCTCTCAATCGAGCGGTTCGACCAGCCGCCGCAGGCGGCGCAGAACGGCGGAGCGATGCGACGCCGACCCCGAAGGGGCGAGTCGCGCAGCGGCGAGTAATCCCTTCGGGCGCGCCAAACGACAGACGGGGTCCATTTTTTCGGGACCCCGTTTTTCGATTGCCCGCTTTGGTCGGGATTCGAACGCCTGACCTCTCAATCGAGCGGTTCGACCAGCCGCCGCAGGCGGCGCAGAATCGGTGACCTGCCCGCTCAGGCCATTCCTACCGCGGTCGCGCCGGAGGCGAGCATGCGCTCGAGCTGTGCCCGGCTGGCCCGCCGCATCGGCCGGCCGTCGACCGGGCAGGGCGGGGCGTGGCGCGGGCCGTCGACCGGGAACACCGTCACCTCGGCGTTGAGCTCACCGAGCGCCAAGCGAAACTGCGGGAAGCCCGATCCACCCTCGTAGCGCGGCCAGTGGCGCTCGATGATCTGATAGGGGATGCGGCGATCGATCAGGAACACGCTCACCCGCTCCGGACAGTCGGCGAAGAGATGGAGCTCGATGGGCGTGTGCTCGCCGGCGGTGCCGCGCAGGGCGGCCCCCACCAGGCGCGTCTCGAAGTCCTCGAAAAGGTCCATGAGCTCGAGCGCGCCAGCGCGCAGCCGCGCGAGCAGGCGCTCTTGCTCGGCGCCGCGAAACAGCCGCTGGTGATCAGCCAGCGCCTGCTCGATCTCCTCGTTGGTCGGCAGCGCCCCGCGCGCGTCGACGCCGAGGCGATGGGCGGCCTTGTTCTTGGCGCTGCGGAAGTCGCGGACGCCCTCCTCGGCGATGATCCGCGCGGTCTCCGTGGCGAGCCGGGCACGCAGGCGCGGATCGCGGTTGTGGTGTCGCCTGGCCATCGGGCGCCTCCCCAATCCCTGTCCCCGGGGGCAGGGACTCCGACAGTTTCGGCGATTCACTCGGCAAAGGGAATCGACCGGGGGAGATCGGCGGCGCCGGCCGCGGGGCAGTGCGCCCGCGCGCGGGCGGGTGCCTAGAAGAGCTGCTCGGAGACGTCGCCTGAGGGTGGGCGCCGCGGGCCCGGCGCCTGGGTCTGCTGGACGCTGACCGGGTCGCGCGCGGCCTGCGGCAGCTCGTGGGTGCGGAATAGCTCGAACACCGCGTCGGGGTTGTCGGCGCGCGCCAGCTGGCCGCTCTGGGAATCGATCCGGGCGGTGACCAGGTTCGGCGGCTGCTCCAGGGGCGCCGCGGGTGTGTCACGCAGCGCCACCGCCATGAACTTCACCCAGGCCGGCAGCGCGGCGCGGCTGCCGGTCTCGCGCTCGCCGAGCGGGCGCACGTCGTCGTGGCCGACCCAGCTGACCGCCACCCGCGCGCCGTTGAAGCCGCAGAACCAGGCGTCGCGCTGATCGTTGGTGGTGCCGGTCTTGCCCGCCAGGTCGGTGCGCCCGAGCTGCATGGCGCGGCGACCGGTGCCGCGGCGGATCACGTCGCGCATCATGGTGTACATCAGGTAGGCGTTCTGCGCGTCGAGCACGCGCGGTGCCAGCCGCGGCTTGGGCGCCGGCGCGGGGGTGAGCGGGTCGGCTGTCTCCGGCGCCGCCGGCCCTTCGGCCACGCCAGCGGGGGGTATCGGTTCGGCTACGGCATCTTCGGCCGGTTGCGCGGGTTCGCTTTCCTCGCAGCTGGCGCAGGCGATCGCGGGATCGGCCTGGTAGAGCACCTCGCCCTGCAGGTTCTCGATGCGCGCGACGAGGTAGGGCTCGATCCGAAAGCCGCCGTTCGCAAACACCGTGTAGGCCGCCGCAAGCTCGAGCGGGGTCACGGTGGCGCTGCCGAGCGCCAGCGACAGATCGCGCGGCAGGCGGTCCTGATGCAGCCCGAAGGCGCTCAGGTGGCGGACCGCCGGGCCGACGCCGATCGCCTGCATCAGGCGGATCGAGACCAGGTTGCGCGAATAGACCAGGGCCTCGCGCAGCCGCGTGGGCCCGTAGAAGCGCCCGGTGTAGTTCTCCGGCCGCCAGGTGGTCTCCAGCGCCGGGTCATCGACCACGATCGGCGCGTCGTTGAAGATCGACGCCGCCGAGTAGCCGTTGGCCAGGGCGGCGGAATAGATGAAGGGCTTCAGCGCCGAGCCGGGCTGGCGCTGCGCCTGCACCGCGCGGTTGAATTTGCTGCGGTCGAAGTCGAAGCCGCCGACCAGGGCGGTGATGGCACCGTCGCCTGGTGCGAGCGAGACCAGCGCCCCTTCGACCTCCGGCAGCTGCGCCAGGCGCAGGGTCCCCTCGGCGTCGGGGCGCAGCCGAATGATGTCTCCCGGGGCGAGCACGGCGCTGGCGTCGGTGGCCTCGGCGTCGTGGCGAAAGCCCTTGCCGGCCAGCGCCCATTCGGTGCCCGTCGGCCCGAGGTTGGCATAGACTCGCTCGCCCTGGTAGACGGTCGCGTTGTGCTCGTCGATGCCGATCACCAGCGCAGCCACCAGCCCGCCGATCGGCGGGTGCTGGGCCAGGGCCTGGTCCCAGGCGGTCTCGTCGGTCTCGCCGCTCCACTCGATGCGCGCCTCGGGGCCCCGGTAGCCCTGGCGCTCGTCATAGTCGATCAGGTTCTCGCGCAGCGCCGCCAGGGCCGCGCGCTGGGCGTCGGCCTCCACCGTGGTGTGGACCTGGTAGCCGGCCACGTAGGCGTCCTCGCCGTAGCGCTCCACCAGCTCGGCGCGCGCCATCTCGGCGACGTAGGCGGCCTCCACCGAGGTTGCCTGGGCGTGCAGCTGCGCCTGGTCGAGCTCGGCGCTGGCCTCGGCGTATTCCTGCGGGGTGATGAAGCCGAGATCGCGCATGCGCCCGAGCACGTAGTCGCGCCGCGTCAGCGCGCGCTCGAGGTTGGCGAGCGGGTTGAAGCGCGAGGGCGCCTTTGGGAGCCCCGCGACCATGGCCGTCTGCGCCAGGCTCAGCTCATCGACCGCGCGCCCGTAGTAGACCTGGGCGGCGGCGGCCACTCCGTAGGCGCGGTTGCCGAGGTAGATCTTGTTGAGATAGAGCTCGAGGATCTCGCGCTTGCTCAGCTCGCGCTCGATTTTCAGCGCCAGGAAGATTTCGCTAAGCTTACGGATGAAGGTCTTCTCGGCGCTGAGGAAGAAGTTGCGCGCCACCTGCATGGTGATGGTGCTGCCACCCTGCCGTTTCTCACCGGTCAGGATCAGCTGCACCGCCGCGCGCAGGATGCCTTGGTAGTCCACGCCGGGGTGCTCGAAGAAGCGGTCGTCCTCGGCGGCCAGGAAGGCCTGGATCATGGGTTTGGGCACGTCGTCGAGGCGCAGGGGGGTGCGCCGCTTCTCGCCGAACTCGGCGATCAGCTTGCCCTCGCGCGAGTACACCCGCATCGGCACCTGCAGCCGCACGTCTTTCAGGCTCTCGGCCGAGGGTAGGCCCGGGGCGAGGTAAAGGTAGGAGGCCGCGAGGCCGATCACACCGAGCAGGGACAGGCCGAGGCCGGCCAGGAGTCCCCACTTGGCCAGGCGCGCGAGAATCTTCATGAATCAGCGGGTAGACTGCCAGAGATAGGTACCGGTCAGTATAAGGCGGGTTGGATTGTGACACGAGCCATATTTCCTTCATTCATTTGTTGCTATATAGTTGGCCGTGGTATTTAATCCATCGGAGGATATAATCTCCGTAACCGTCGAGTAGAAAAAGGAAAACACAAGTGTTCGACCTCTTCCGAAAAGGCTCCCAGATGCTGGTGGGCCTGGACATCAGTTCGACGGCGGTGAAGCTGCTGGAGCTGAGCCAGAGCGGCTCGCGTTATCGCGTGGAGAGCTACGCGGTGGAACCTCTGGCGCCGAACTCCGTGGTGGAGAAGAGCATCTCGGACGTCGAGGCGGTGGGCGAGGCCGTGCGCCGGGCGCTGAAGCGCTCCGGAAGCCGCACCCGCCTGGCGGCGGTGGCGGTCGCCGGCTCGGCGGTGATCACCAAGGTCATCACCATGCCGGCATCGCTGGCCGAGAGCGAGATGGAGGCACAGATCCAGCTCGAGGCCGACCAGTACATCCCCTATCCGCTGGAAGAGGTGAACCTGGACTTCGAGGTCCTGGGCGAGTCCGAGAGCAGCCCCGACATGGTCAACGTGCTGCTCGCCGCCTCGCGCAGCGAGAACGTCGACACCCGCGTCAGCGCGGTCGAGATGGGCGGCCTGACCCCCAAGGTCGTCGACGTCGAGGCCTTTGCCATGGAGAATGCCTTTCCGCTGCTGATCCACCAGATTCCAGGGTTCAACGAGGGTCAGACGGTGGCTATCGTCGACATCGGGGCCACCATGACCACGCTCAACGTCATGCACAAGATGAAGAGCATCTACACGCGCGAGCAGGTCTTCGGCGGCAAGCAGCTGACCGAGGAGATCCAGCGCCGCTACGGGCTGTCCTACGAGGAGGCCGGCCTGGCCAAGAAGCAGGGCGGCCTGCCCGACAACTACGAGCCCGAGGTGCTGGACCCGTTCAAGGAGTCCATGGCGCAGCAGGTCTCACGCTCGCTGCAGTTCTTCTTCTCCGCCAGCCAGTACGACAACGTCGATCACATCCTGCTCGCCGGCGGCAGCGCCTCGATCCCCGACGTCGACGACCTGGTCTCGCGCAAGACCAACATCCCGTCCTCGATCGCCAATCCTTTTGCCGACATGTCCCTGGCCTCGCGCGTCAACCCGCAGCACCTGGCCAACGACGCGCCGGCGATGCTGATAGCCTGCGGCCTGGCCATGAGGAGCTTCGACTGACATGGCAAGAATAAACCTCCTTCCCTGGCGCCTGGAGCTGCGCAAGGCGCGCCAGCGCCAGTTCGCGTTCGTCGCCGCCGGTGCGGCCGTGTTCGCGGGGCTGGTGCTGGTCTACGCGCACCTGCACATCAGCGGCCTGATCGACGAGCAGGAGAGCCGCAATAAGTTCATGCGCGAGCAGATCGCGGTCGTCGACCGCCAAATCAAGGAGATCCAGGAGCTGGAGAAGACCAAGGCCAACCTGCTGGCGCGCATGCGGATCATCCAGGAGCTGCAGCGCAGCCGCCCGCAGATCGTGCACTTGTTCGACGAGCTGGTGAAGACGTTGCCCGAGGGCGTGTACCTGACCAGCATCGCCCACAAGGGCAACAACGTCACGCTGCTTGGCGTGGCGCAGTCCAACGCCCGGGTGTCGGCATACATGCGCAACGTCGAGAAGTCGCTGTGGATGAAGAACCCGCGCCTGGAGGTGATCCAGACCACCGGCCAGGATAGGGAGCGCGCCAGCGGCTTCACGCTGCACCTCGCGCAGAGCGAGGCCGGGGCGCCCGCTGCCGAGGAGGGCGCGAAATGAAAATGCCTGATCTCAACGCGATCCGCGAGCTCGATTTCCGCGACATCGGCAACTGGCCGGTGGCCGCGCGCGGGGTCACGGTAGTGTTGCTGATCGCGGCGCTGCTGTTCCTCGGCTACTGGTTTCACCACAAGGACCAGCTGGTGGTGCTGGAGGACTCGCGCGGCACGGAGCAGAAGCTCAAGCGCGACTTCGAGGCCAGGGCCCACAAGGCAGCCAACCTCGACCTTTACAAGGACCAGCTCGAGCAGATGCGGCAGTCCTTCGGCGCCATGCTGCGCCAGCTGCCGGACAAGACCGAGGTGGCAGACCTGCTGGTCGACGTCTCCCAGACCGGCCTCGCCAACGGCCTGGAGTTCGAGCTCTTCAAGCCGCTCGCCGAGCAGCCGAAGGATTTCTACGCTGAGCTGCCGATCGAGCTGCGCGTGCTGGGCAGCTATCACAACTTTGGCGGCTTCGTCAGCGGCCTGGCGGCCCTGCCGCGCATCGTCACCATTCACGACATCAGCATTCAGCCCGGCGCCGGTGACAAGCTGGTGATGCAGGCCACCGCGAAGACCTACCGCTATCTCGAGGAGCAGCAGTGATGGTCGCGGGCGGCCGGTGGCGCTGGACTCCGTTGCTCGCGCCGGCGTTGCTGGCGGCGGCGCTCGGCGGGTGCGCGGGCGAGGAGCACGGCGACCTGCGCGCCTACGTCGAGGAGGTGCGCGCGCGCAGCCCTGGGCGCATCGACCCGCTGCCCGAGATCAAGGTTTACGAGACCTACACCTACGCCGCGCAGGACCTGCGCGATCCCTTCGAGAAGCCCACCACTCGCGAGCAGGAACAGGAGCAGCAGCAGGCGGCGAGCAGCGGCATCAGCCCGGAAATCGGCCGCGTGCGCGAGCTGCTCGAGGAATACCCGCTGGATTCCCTGCGCATGGTCGGCACGCTGGAGCGTAACGAGAAGGTGTGGGCGATCATCAAGGCCAACGACGGTACGGTGCACCGCGTGGTGGCCGGCAATTTCATGGGCCAGAACCACGGCCGCATTCTGCAGATCAGCGATACCCAAATCGCACTGCGCGAGATCATCCCGGATGGGCAAGGGGGCTGGCGTGAGCGTGACGCCGCCCTGGTTCTCGGGGAATAAGGGTTTGTCAAGGAGAGCAACGACGATGAGCGCCATCAAAGCCAACCGCCCGATTCGCCCGCCGCGCCTCGTGTGGGCCGCGAGCCTGTTGCTGTTGCCTCTGCTGCTGCCCGCGGCTCAGGCACAGCAGGCCGCGGACGCGGCCAGCGCGCTGACCGACGTGAGCTTCGCGGCCCTGGCCGGCGACCGCGTCCAGATCGTGCTGACGCTCGAGGGCGAGATGCGGCAGCCGGCCAGCTTCACCACGGACAATCCGGCGCGCATCGCGTTCGACTTCCCGGGCACGGCCAGCCGCCTGTCCAAGCGCAGCCAGAGCATCGGGGTCGGCATGGCGCGCAGCGTCAGCGCCGTCGAGGCGATGGGGCGCACGCGCGTGGTGGTGAACCTGGTCGCCCTGGTTCCCTACACGACCCAGATCCAGGGCGACAAGGTGGTGATCACGCTCGCCGGCGCGGGCGCGCTGGCGACCGCCAGAGAAGGGCAGCGTCCGGCCATCGTGCAGCGCAGCGGCGCCGCGCAGGAGGCCGGCCAGCGCCTGGAAGAGATCGATTTCCGGCGCGGCGAGGGCGGCGAGGGCCGGGTGATCGTCACGCTGTCGGATCCCTCGACCATCGTCGACATGCGCAGCGAGGGCGGCCAGGTGGTGCTCGACTTCCTCGATGCCAGCCTGCCGGAGACGCTCGAGCGGCGACTCGACGTGACCGACTTCGCCACGCCGGTGAAGTCGATCGACACCTTTTCCCAGGCCAACCGCGTGACCATGGTGATCACGCCCCTGGCCGAGTACGATCACTTCGCCTACCAGGCCGATAACATCTTCACGGTCGAGTTCAAGCCCCTCACCAAGGAAGAGGTTGAGGAGCTGCGCAAGGAGAAGTTCGGTTACACCGGCGAGCGGCTGTCGCTGAACTTCCAGGACATCGAGGTGCGCTCGGTGCTGCAGCTGATCGCCGATTTCACCGGCTTCAACCTGGTGGCGAGCGACACGGTCAGCGGCTCCATCACCCTGCGCCTGAACAACGTCCCATGGGACCAGGCGCTCGACATCATTCTCAGGACCAAGGGCCTCGACAAGCGCCAGGACGGCAACGTGCTGCTGATCGCGCCCAGCGAGGAGATCGCCGCGCGCGAGAAGCTCGAGCTCGAATCCCAGAAGCAGATCGCCGAGATCGCGCCGCTGCGCTCGGAGTTCGTGCAGATCAACTACGCCAAGGCCGCCGAGATCGCCGAGCTGATCAAGCAGAAGGAGAACTCGCTGCTCTCCAGCCGCGGCTCGGTGGCGATCGACACGCGCACCAACACGCTGCTGGTTCAGGACACCGCCGACAAGCTCAGCGAGATCCGGCGCATCGTCGCCCGGCTCGACATTCCGGTGCGGCAGGTGCTGATCGAGTCGCGGGTCGTAACCGCGAACAACGATTTCACCAAAGAGCTCGGGGTGACCTTCGGGCTGAGCCGCAGCACCACGGCCAACAACAATTTCGTCACCGTGGGCGGCAAGTTGCCGGGCGACACCAACTTCGGGGCCGGCACCGCCTTCGTCGATCCGGACAGCGGCAACGAGAACCTGATGGTCTCGATGCCGATTGCGAGCCCGGTCGGCTCGCTGGGCCTGGCGATCGGCAAGGTCGGCAGCACCCTGCTGCAGTTGGAGCTGCAGGCGCTGCAGGCCGAGGGGCGCGGCGAGGTCATCTCCAGCCCGCGGGTGATCACCTCGGACCAGCACGAGGCCCTCATCGAGCAGGGCGTGGAGATCCCCTACCAGGAGGCGTCCTCGAGCGGCGCGACGGCGGTGAACTTCAAGAAGGCGGTGCTCAGCCTCAGGGTCACGCCCCACATCACGCCGGACGATCGCATCATCATGGACCTCACGGTGAACAAGGACAGCCCGGATTTCTCGCGCAGCGTGCTGGGCGTGCCGCCGGTCGACACCCGCGAGGTCAACACCCGGGTGCTGGTCGACAACGGCGAGACGGTGGTGCTCGGCGGCGTCTACGAGCAGACCAAGTCGAAGAACGTGAACAAGGTGCCGTTCTTCGGCAGCCTGCCGCTGGTCGGCTGGATGTTCCGCAGCACGCTGGAGCAGGACGACAAGAACGAGCTGCTGATCTTCGTCACCCCGAAGATCCTCAAGGAGAGCCTCAGCGCGCGCTGAGCACAAAGACCGCCGCCGGCTGGCGGCACTGCCGGGACTGCTGACGGGCCGCGCTGCGGCCCGTTAGCGTATGGGGGCTCGGTTGTCACTCCGGGGCAAATCTGGCATACCGACGAAGCATGGAGGGGCAGCAGAGCATCTTTCTCATCGGGCCGATGGGCTCCGGAAAGACCACCGTGGGGCGCGCACTGGCGCGCCGGCTGCAGCGCGAGTTCTACGACAGCGACCGCGAGATCGAGGGGCGTTGCGGGGTGGATATCGCCTTCATCTTCGACAAGGAGGGCGAGGCCGGCTTCAGGCGCCGCGAGAGCCGCATGATCGAGGAGCTCACCAGGCATCCGGCGATCGTGCTGGCGACCGGCGGCGGGGTGGTACTGAGCGAGGCCAACCGCGAGTGCCTGAAGTCCCGGGGGACCGTGGTCTATCTGCGCTGCTCGGTCGCGCAGCAGCTGGAGCGCACCGCGCGCAGCAGCCACCGGCCGCTGCTGCAGACGGCCGATCCACGCGCGCGCCTGACCGAGCTGATGGCGCTGCGCGGGCCGCTCTACGAGGGGCTCGCCGACCTGATCATCGATACCGAGGGCGCCAGAGTGCAACAGGTGGTGTCCAGAATCCTGCAGCGGCTGGCTGCGGGCGGCGCCGAGCCCTCGGCGGCGGGCGCGCGCGGCGCCGGAGGCGGTCATGAGTGAGCCGCGTTGCCTGCGGGTCGAGCTCGGCGCGCGCGGCTACCCCATCCTCATCGGCGCGGGGCTGCTGGGCGAGGCCGGTCATTACCTGCCTGGAATCGGTGGTCGCCAGGCCCTGATCGTCACCGACGAGACCGTCGCGCCCCTGTATCTCGAGCCGGTGCGCGGCGCGCTCGCCACACTGGACTGCGAGGCCCTGGTGCTGCCCGACGGCGAGGAGCACAAGACGCTGGCGACCGTGAACCGCGTCTTTGACACCCTTCTCGCCAAGCGCTTCGATCGGCGTTGCACGCTGGTCGCGCTGGGCGGAGGCGTGATCGGCGACATCACCGGCTTCGCGGCCGCCTGCTACCAGCGCGGCGTCGATTTCATCCAGGTGCCGACCACCTTGCTGGCGCAGGTGGACTCCTCGGTGGGCGGCAAGACCGGGGTGAACCACCCGCTCGGCAAGAACATGATCGGCGCCTTCCATCAGCCGCGCCGCGTGATCGCCGACACCGCCGCGCTCGACACCCTCGACGATCGCCAGCTCGCGGCCGGGCTCGCCGAGGTGATCAAGTACGGGCTGATCATGGACGCCGAGTTCTTCGGCTGGATCGAGGAAAATCTCGACCCGCTCATGCGGCGCGACCCGGCGGCGCTCGCGCACGCGATCGAGCATTCGTGCCGCTGCAAGGCCCGGATCGTGGCGGCCGATGAGCGTGAGCAGGGCCGCCGGGCGCTGCTCAACCTCGGCCACACCTTTGGCCACGCCATCGAAACTGCGGTCGGCTATGGCAACTGGCTGCACGGTGAGGCGGTCGCGGCGGGCACCTGCCTGGCCGCGCGCCTGTCGCTTGCCATGGGCTGGCTCGCTAGCGGCGAACTCGAGCGCATCGAGCGGGTGATGGCCGCCGCGGGCCTGCCAACCGAGCCGCCTGCGGACCTTGCGGGCGAGCAGATGCTGGAGCTCATGGCGGTGGACAAAAAGGTGCAGGACGGTGTGCAGCGCCTGGTGCTGCTGCGCGCCGTCGGCGAGGCCGTGGTCAGCGCCGATTTCGACCCCGCCGCCCTGCGCGCCGTGCTGGGCGCGTCCGGAGGCTAGGGGCGCGGTGGCCACCGCCAGGACACCTGCCCGCGGCGCCGCCGCTGAGTCAGGGTCGGGGCTGGCGTGCTACGCCAGCAGTGCCGAACGCAGTCGCGGGCGCCGCCACCCCGAACCGCCGCCGCGGCGCCGCGGGCCGTTCCAGCGCGACCGCGATCGCATCGTGCACTCGGCCGCGTTCCGGCGCCTGGAGTACAAGACCCAGGTGTTCGTGAACCACGAGGGCGACCTGTTCCGCACCCGTCTCACCCATACCATCGAGGTCGCCCAGGTCGCGCGCTCGATCGCCCGCGCCCTGCGCCTGAACGAGGACCTCGCCGAGGCCATCGCGCTGGCGCACGACCTCGGCCACCCGCCGTTCGGGCACGCCGGCCAGGAGGCACTGCATGGGTGCATGCGCGAGTACGGAGGCTTCGAGCACAACCTGCAGTCGCTGCGGGTGGTCGACGAGCTGGAGGAGCGCTACGCGGAGTTCCGCGGCCTCAATCTGAGCTTCGAGACCCGCGAGGGGATACTAAAGCATTGCTCTGCGGCGACCGCGGCCGAGCTGGGCGAGCTCGGCCAGCGCTTTCTCGACGGCACGCAGCCGAGCCTGGAGGCCCAGCTGGTCAACCTGGCCGACGAGATCGCCTACGTCTGCCACGATCTCGACGACGGCCTGCGCGCGCGCATGATCGAGATCGAGCAGGCGGCGGCGGTCGCGCAGTTCGGCGATATCCACGCCGAGGTCTGCCGCCGTTACCCGAAGCTGCCGGCGCGGCGCCAGGTGCACGAGGTCATCCGCCGCCTGGTCGGTCACCTGATCGGGGCGGTGATCGAGGCCAGCGAGGCCGAGCTCGCGCGCCTGCAGCCCCGGGATGCGGATGCCGTGCGCGCGCAGCCGGCCCCCCTGGTGGGCTACGGCGAGGCTCGGGCCGCGGTGGCCGCGCTGAAGCGATTCCTGATGGGCTCGGTGTACCGGCACTTTCGCGTGCAGCGCATGAGCGCCAAGGCGGCACAGGTCATCGAACGCCTGTTCGCGGCCCTGCTGGAAGACCCCGGCCTGCTCCCCCCGGCCGAGCAGGAGCGCCTTCGTCATTTGGAGGCGCTCACCGGGGACAGCGGCCGGGCCCGCGCCGTGGCGGATTACATCGCGGGCATGACCGATCGCTACGCCCTGCTCGAGTACCGGCGGCTGTTCGATCCCGTCGAGCGCTCCTGAGGCGCCGCGTGCGCATCTACATGCAGACCGAGGTCGCACCGCGCGAGCCGCTGCGCTTCTACCATCTGATCCTGCAGCCCGATCTGCTCGGCGGCTGGCTGGTGATCCGGGAATGGGGCTACCAGGGGTCGCGCGGCCGCAGCCGGCGTGATCACTATCCCGACCGCGACGAGGCCCAGGAGGCGATGATCAGGCAGCGTGACTCCCAGCTTGCACGTGGCTACCGCGTGGTGTTCATGGAGGGAGGGAGCAGGGCTTGATCCGGGCCAAGAGCCGCAGCTCCGACGCATCCGGGTGCCTGCGGCGGGCCTTCGCGCCGCGGACACCGGCCGGGTACTTCGCGGACCCGGCCCTGCGTCAGCGTCTGGATCTGCTGGGCCACCTGACCGAGTACGCGGACCTGCTGCTGCTCATCCAGGGGGAGGCGGGGGTCGGCAAGACCGCGCTGCTCGAGGAGCTGCTCACCGGCGCTGGCGGCGACTGG
>JBFKOE010000004.1:0-25751 GCA_041629015.1 Gammaproteobacteria bacterium | reverse complement strand
CGGCTCGTACTTCATGTTGTTGGCGCGGAAGTAGTCGGCCAGGTTGAGCTCCGTGGTGGTGCCGGCCTGGATGCACACCGAGGCGCCGTCCAGCTCGCGGGCGCTCTTCACGCCGAGCTTCTTGCTGACCAGGAAGCCCTGGCCATCATAGTAATTAACGCCGGCGAAATTCAGGCCGAGGTTGGAGTCGCGGGTGATCGTCCAGGTCGTGTTGCGCGAGAGCATGTCGACCTCGCCGGACTGTACGGCCGTGAAGCGCTCCTTGGCGGTGAGCGGCGTGTACTTGACCTTGCTCGCATCGCCGAACATCGCGGCCGCGACCGCGCGGCAGACGTCGACGTCGATGCCCTTCCAGTTGCCCTTGTCATCGGCCGCGGAGAAGCCCGGCAGCCCGGTGCTGACACCGCACTGCACGAAGCCCTTCTTCTTGACCGCGTCGTAGGTCGCACCGGCCATCGCGTTGCCGGCAAGGGTAAAGAGGGTTACGGCCGCTCCTGCGGCCAACAGTCGAACTTTGTTCATCAAGGAGTCCTCGCGTGTTATTGGAATGTCTCACCCGGAGATACGGCGGGCGGCCGGCACGGCCACCAAGATCCGCCAGGGATCGAGGCAGCATCGGAATGCGCAGCCGGCTGGCCTCCTCCAACCAACCGCCCGGACGGGAGGGTACTGGAGCCGGGTCAGTACAGGCAAGCGTAGTCACTGACCCCAGGGCTTGCAAGGTTTCGGCCAAAGCGGCCGGCAGCAACGCGATGAGCGGCCGCGCGCGGCTAGCGGCGCAGCAGGACTTCCCAGGCCGTGCCCGCAAGGATCGCGCGGCGCACGTCCTCGCGCAGCCAGCTGTCGATGACGTCGACCGGATTGTAGTCGTCGGTCAGGCGCAGCGCGCCCGGCGCGACCTCGAGTTCGAAACTACGCCCGAGATTGCTCATGACCTCCTGGTAGGCGAGGCGATGGACGGGGAAGGAGTCCGGCATCCGCTCCAGGCTGCGCGGCTCTCCCTGGTAGGCCACCACGATCACGTTGCCCACGCCGTCGCCGCCACGCGCATCGAAGGCAGGATAGAGCGTGACCTGATCGAATAGATCGCGCAGCGTGCGCACGATGGCCACGGTCGCCTCGTTGCGTTCGCGCAGGCTGGCGACCAGGTTGATCGCGAGCACGCCCGCGGGGCTGAGGCGCTCCTTCATCAGCTGGAAGGCCTCGAGGCTGAGCACATGCCCGGGGGTGGTGTCGCCGTTGAAGACGTCGAGCAGGAGGTAATCGTAGCGCTGCGCGCTGCGGCGCAGGAAGTAGCGCGCATCCTCGATGTGCACCCGTTCGGAGCCCGCGAAGCCGAAGTACTCACGGGCCAGGTCGACGACCGCGGGGTCGATGTCCACGACGTCGGTGATCACGCCCTGCTCCGCGTACCAAGCCGGCACCAGTCCCGCGCCCAACCCGATCACCAGGCAGCGGGTACCGTCGGGATTGAGCGCACGCGGCAGATACTGCATCAGGTAAGAATAGCCGTACACCGACAGGCGGCTCTGCACGTCAATCCCGCCCTGGATCAGGCCATCGATGAGCATCTCGCGCGTCCTGGTCGCGCCGTAGCTGTACTCCACCACCTTGAGATTGCCGTAGAAGCTGTCGCGGTTCGCGATCAGCTCGACCCTGGTGCCGTTGGGAAGCACGGCGGAAACCGGGCCGCCACCGGGAAAGAACAGCAGCGGCGCCAGCGCCGCCACCGCTACAACGTAGCGGCGACGCATCAGCACGTAGTACAGGACGCCGAGCAGGATCAGCAGCGCGCCGGTCATCTGGAAGATGCGGTTCACCCCCAGATAGGCGATGAGCACGAAGCCGGTGAGGACGGTGCCAGCACAGCTGCCCACTGTCGAATACGCGTAGAAGCGGCCCACGGTGCTGCCGATCTGGCGGAACTCGCGCGCCGCGATCTTGACGACGTAGGGCGAGACGCAGCCCATCAGCAGCAGCGAGGGGCCGAACAGGACCAGCGTGCTGACGAACGCGCCGGTGCGCAGGCCGAGCGGCTGCGCGGCGGTGAGCACCGGATACTGGGCCGCCGGCACGAACAGCACCAGCAGCCCGGCGACCAGGATGATGGCGTATAGATAGTCCGGGCTCGGCCTGCGGTCCGAGAGCCAGCCACCGATCGCGTAGCCAGCGGCCAGGGCCAGCAGGGCCACGGTGATCAGCGAGGTCCAGACGTAGAGGCTCACCCCGAAGAACGGTCCGATCACGCGCGACCCGAGCACCTCGATGACCATGACCAGGGCCCCGCAGACCACGGTCGTGACCACCAGGTAGACGGAGAACAGCCGCTCGCTCATTGTGCTCATGGCCCCCAAGCATACCGGCTGCGGCGCGATCCCGCCGCCCCTCATTCGGCCAGGGATCCCGAATTGGCGTAGACTGCCTGCTGCCGCGGCGGCGCGAGCCCGCGCCGAAGCCCGCGGCGGCCAGCGGAGACCCCAGCCGATGTCACCTTCCCGCCGCCCGCACACCCGCATGCTGAGCGCCGCCTGCGCGGCGCTGATCGCGGCGAGCGCCTGGGGATATCACGAGGCCAACGAGCCCTCGGACGGCACGGTGCGCAGCTTCCGGCCCGTCGATCCCCCGCAACCGTTGCCGGGGCTGGCGTTCCTGGACGCGAGCCGCGGCCCGAGCAGCTTCGCCGACTACCGCGGCCGGGTGCTGCTGCTCAACATCTGGGCCACCTGGTGCCCGCCCTGCGTGCGCGAGCTGCCGGCGCTCGACCGCCTGCAGGGCAAGTTCCTCGACAGCGACTTCGTGATCCTGGCCATCTCGGTCGATGCCGGGGGATTCGCCGTGACCGAGCCCTTCTTCCAGCGCCTCGGCATTCGCCACCTGCGGCGGCTGGCGGATCCGGGCCGCAACCTCGGCGAGTTCTTTCCCCTCGACGTGCTGCCGGCGAACTTCATCGTCGACCGCGAGGGCAATGTGACCGGCTTTCTGCGCAGCTTCGCGGACTGGGACGCCCCGGAGGCCGAGGCCATGGTGCGGGACCTGCTTGGCGACGAGGAAGTGCCGGAGCGCGCCGCGCGCGACTGAGCCGGTCGCCGGGGCCGCGCCGGTCGGGCTTCGCTGGGCCGATTACGGAGGCGGCAGCGGCAGCGGCAGCACGGTGCCGTTCACCTTCAGCAACCCTTCCCTGAAGGTGGCCTCGGTGCGCACACCCTGCGCCGTACGCTCGAGCAGTCCTTGCGCGAGCAACGCTTCGATCTGCTGCTCCGCGCTCGCCTCCGCCATGCGCTCGAGGGCATCGTCAGCGGGGACCGCCACCTGCTCGCCCGCCTGGCGGCGCTGCTCGATCTCGCGCAAGATGCGGGCCTGCCGCTGGCGGGAGAGCGTGGCGCGCAGCAGCACCTCGGGCATCGCCAGCCGTGCGCTGGCCTCGAGCTTGCGGGCGATCGCGCCCGGGCTGCCGAGTTCGGCCACGGTCAGGCCGCGACCCTGGATCGCCAGCTCGCCCTCCACCAGGCCGTCCGGCGTGCGCACGCTCAGCCTAGGCACGGCCAGGCGCGGGTCGTTCGCGAGCAGCTGCGGCAGCAGCGCCTGGATCGCGCCGAGCGCCTCGATGGCGCGCAGATCGGGCGCCAGGTGCTGGCCCTGGATCAGGCGCATGCGCCGTTGCAGCTCCGCCAGCCCCGCGGCCGGCAGCCCCTCGATGCGGATCTGCATCTCGGCGGGCCCGTAGCTGCGGCCCGCCGCAGACGCCGAGGCCAGCGTGTAGCTGGCGTCCACCGCCACCCGCTCGCCGTCGGCCGCCGAGCGGCCGTCGAGCGCGAACTCGCTCAGATCGAAGGTCACCCCCGCCTCCGGGTCGCGGATCTGGAAGCGGCTCAACTGGAAGCGCCCGTCGCCGAGCATCAGGCCGGCGACGCCGCGCGCGGTGTTCGAGCGCAGGCTCATGCTCCCGAGCTCCAGGCGCTTGCCTTCGCCGCCGTCGACGCCGAGCCCCGCGCTGGCGAGCTCCAGGTGAACCGAGTCGAAACCGGGCCCCGCCTGCACCGTGCCCTCGAGCCCATGGAAATCGACGCTCACGCCATGATCCGCCAGCGCGATGGTGCGCGCCGGGAAATCGAGCCGCGAGACCGAGCTGCCGTCGAGCTCCACATGCGTGCGCAGCGCCGCGGCGTAGTCCGGCGCGAGCAGCGGCTCGCCGTCGAGCAGGAACCGGGTGTCGATCTGCGCCAGGCCGATGCCCCCGGCCAGCGGTCCGTGGCGGATGTCGCTCACCAGCGTGAGGCGCGCCTCGCGACTCTCCTGCCCGCCCTCGGGCGTCGGACGCGGCACGGGGACGGTGATCTCCGTGCGGGCGCTCGCCCGCAGCCAGCCGCGTTCGTAGCGCTGGGAGGAGACCTGCAACCCGCTCGCGCCCAGCTGCTCCACCCACAAGGCGTAGTTCGCCTGCGCCTCGCGGCCGATAAGCAGCGGCGCGGCGGCGGCGCCCGCGACCAGAACCACCGCCACCACGACGAGCGCGATCCTCTTCATGCCGCTACCTCTCTATTCGATGTTGCTTGCGGCCGTGCGCGGCGGCCGCCGCGCCGTTCAGCCGGAAACCGGCACACCCATGTACTGCAACGCGCGGATGAGGTTCTTGTTGGCCTCCTCCATGCGTTCGATCGCGACCTTGTGGTCGCCGACCGCGGCTAGTTCAGCGGCCCGGGCCGCCAGCTCCCGGCCGAGATCCAGAAAGCGCTGGACCAGCACCCGCTTGGTCTCGTCCGCGCCCAAGCGACCCTGCATCTCCTGCACCAGCAGCTCGTAGCCGCGGTTGCGCTCGAGTTCGTAACGGTACTCATCGGCCGGAGTGCGGAAATCGAGACTGTAGACCACGGTCTCGTTCTGGCGCAGCCGCGCCAGGGCCAGCACCAGCAGGTCGCGAGCCTCGCGCAGCGACTCGGCGGCGCGCCGGCCCTCCTGGGCGCCCTCGAGATCCTCGGCCCGTTTGAGCAGGTGGTCGAAGCGGGTGGTGTCGAGCAGCGCCGCAGCCTGGGGGCCCTTCTCGCGCGCGCCCTCCATGAAGGCCGCGCGGTAGGCCTCGATCTCCTTGCGCAGGCGCGCGTTGCGCGCCGGATCATCAGCGTACGCGGCCGGGCGGACACGCTTGAGCACCACCGTGGCGCGCGAGAAGGCGCGCAGACCCTCGCGGGCGTGATCCTCGGCCTCGCTCACCCGGCCGCCGGCCAGCGCCGCGGCCGCACTCTCGTGGGCGCTGCGCGCCGTGCCCAGCAGCTCGATGGCGGCGGCGTCGCCGCTCGCCTCGACGCGCTGGGCGGCACCCGAGATGAGGTACTGCTGCAGCAGACCGATCTTGCGCTGAGCGGCGACCTCGGGGTCCTGCGCCCCGGCCGGCAACCCCGCGAGCGCCAGCAGCAGCGCGCAGGTCCAGGCGCACCGAGCGCGACGCGGCCGGTTGCCGGTGTTCGCCGACGCGCTCACCGGCCGGAATGCCGCCAGTTGCGCCCGCATCGGCGGCTCAGAGCACGCGGAAGGTCGCCAGCATGCCGGCGTAGGCGTGGCTCAGCATGTGACAGTGAAACAGCCAGTCGCCGGGGTTGTCGGCGACGAACGCGATCGTCACCTCTTCCTCGGGGCCGAGCAGCACGGTGTCGAGGTAACGCCCCTCCTGGTAGGCCTGGGTGGGGTGCGAGATCACCTTGAAGGTATGCCCGTGGGTGTGCATGGTGTGCGGCCAGACCGAGCGGTTCTGCAGCCGGAACACGCAGGTGCGGCCGCGCTCCACGGTGGCGAAGGGCGGCATCACCTGGCGAAACGCCGAGACGCCGCACACCGCCCAGAACTTGCCGTTCAGCAGCAGCTCCGAGACGCCGCGCTGCTGCCCCTCCAGGTAGGCGCTGCGCAGGCGGCCCAGGTCGCCGCCCTCGAGGGGCACGTCCTTCTGGAACGGCTCGCCGGTGAGATCGGGCGGCAGCACCGGGTTACTGGGCAGGCGAATCGATGCGTCCAGCGGCGACTCGCGCAGCGGCTTGCCGTCCTCGTAGACGATCTCGGCGAGCTTGTAGGGGTTCTGCAGGAAGGCGCTGTCGACCACCTGGAAGCGCTCGCCCGGCTTGCCCTCCATGTCCAGGATCACGTCCGCGCGCTGGCCCGGCGCGAGCTCGACGTAGCCGAACGGCGGCACGAAGGGCTCGGTCGGCTGACCGTCGAGGGCGATGATGCGCGGCTTGTGAAAGGTGAAAACCACCCGGAAGATCCGCGCGTTGGCGGTGTTCACCATCCGCAGCCGAACGCGCTCGCCGGCGCGCACGCGCAGCTCACCCGCGGCGCGCCCATTGAGCGTAACGGTGTTGCCGATGCGCCCGGCGCGCGAGTAATCCACGATGCTGTCGAAGTCCTCGGTGATCTGGGCGTTCTCGTCCAGCCGCCAGTCATCGAGCATCCACACCAGGTCGCGATCGACCTTGGGCGGCTCGATCTCCTCGACGATGAACGCGCCGTCCAGACCGCGACCCTGCTGCACCGCCGCGTTCTCGTGGGAGTGATACCAGAAGGTGCCCGCATCGGGCGGCGTGAACTCGTAGACGAAGCGCTCGCCCTTTTCGATCGGCGGCTGGGTGAGGAAGGCGATGCCGTCCATCTCGTTCTCCAGCCGCAGGCCGTGCCAGTGCACGCTGGTGATCTCGTCGAGTTGGTTCTCGGCCACGATGCGCACCCGCTCGCCGAGGCGCAGGCGGATCTGCGGACCCGGGGTCTGGCCGTTGAAGCACCACAGCCCGGTGGCGGGAAAGGGCGGGTTGGCGAGCTGCACCTTGCTCTTGGCGGCCACCAGCTTGTACTCGCGCACCGTCTCCGCCGCCCCCGCTCTGGACAGCGGCAGCAACGATCCGACGGTGGCGGCCGCGCCGAGTTGCAGGAATTGCCTGCGAGTCTGGAAGAGCCTCATCGCGAAGTACCCCGAGATTGAAGTCGGCGCCTATTATGCCGCGCGATCCGTGCTCAGCGCACGGTGGCCACTAGGCGCTCGCGCAGCCGCGCGGTCAGGCGCGGGCCGTCGAGATCGGTGTCGAACACATCGAGGATCACGCCCTCGGCGCTGACGATGTAGGTGTAGTCCAGGTGCGAGACCTGCACGGCGCCGTCGCGTTCCAGCACCGCGTGGGACATCCCGAACGAGCGCGCCGCGCGGAAGACCCGGTGCTTGTCGCCGCCCAGGCCCACCATGCGCTCATCGAAGCGGGACACGTACTCGGCCAGGACCGCGGGAGTGTCGCGCTTGTCGTCGACCGAGATGAAAAGCGCCCCGACCCGCTCGCCGTCGGCGCCCAGCGCGCGCACCGACTGGGCGATGCGCGCCAGCCCCACGGGGCAGACGTCGGGACAGTTCACGAAGCCGAAGTAGACGACCAGCAAGCTGCCCGCGAAGTCCTTCTCGCTGACCCGGCGGCCGCGGTGGTCGGTGAGATCGAAGCTCACTTGGCGGCCGACGACGCCGTAGCCGCGGTCCCCGGGTCCGGGCGGGGGTGGCGCTGCGAAGGCCGCGGCAGCCGCGGCCGCGATGGCGAGCAGCGCGACCATTCCCGCGCGCCGGCCGCGGCTCGACGCCGCGGCGCGATGCCGGCGCCCCGGCATCAGCCCAGCTTCACCGCCGTGCCGCTGACGCTCACCATGAGCATGCCGTTCTCCTTGCCGAGCACCTCGTAGTCGACGTCGATGCCCACCACCGCGTCCGCGCCCAGCTCGCCCGCCTGCTCCACCACTTCCTCGAGCGCTGCCTCGCGCGCCGAACGCAGGACCTTCTCGTACGACCCCGAGCGCCCGCCGACGATGTCGCGGATGCCGGCGAAGATGTCGCGCAGGATATTGGCGCCGACGACCGCCTCGCCGGCCACGATCCCCAGGTAGGCCTCGATCTTGCGGCCATCCACACCGGTCGTAGTTGTAACGATCATTCTCCGAACCTCCTCTTGGTCACGAACCGATCGCTCACCTTGGCCGGGCCCAGTTGGCTTTGCAAGCCCCGCGTTCAGTCGCGCGGCAGCGGGACCGTGGCTGGCGAACCGCCGATCCTCGCCACCATGCTCACCGTCTCGTTGCCAGGGCGGGGCTGGTTCGGTACCAGCCGCGCCAGCACCAGCGAGCAGCCGGCCATGCCCGCCCCGGCGAAGAAGACCAGCGCCGGCGAGACCAGCCACAGCAGACCAAAGGCGACCGGTATGGCCACCGCTGCGATGTGGTTGATGGAAAAGGCAACGCCGGCGGTGGGCGCGATCTCCGCCGGGTCGGCGATCTTCTGGAAATAGGTCTTGATCGCGATCGCCATCGCGAACAACAGATGATCGAGGATGTAGAGGGCCACCGCGACCCAGGGACTCTCGACCACAGCGTAGGCGCTGAACACGCCGATCAGCCCCAGATACTCGACCGTCAGGGCGCGGCGCTCGCCCCAGCGCGATATCAGCCGCCCGATCGCGGGCGCCGCGACCAGGTTCGCCGCCATGTTGGCGAGAAACATCAGGCTCACCGCGGCGGCGTCGAAGCCGAACTTCTCCACCAGCAGGAAGCCGGCGAAGACCACGAAGATCTGGCGCCGCGCGCCGCTGAGAAAGGTGAGCGAGTAATACAGCCAGTAGCGACGCCGCAGAAGCAGGTGCTTGCGCTGCTCCACGCGCTGCGGGAAGCGCGGAAACAGCGACCAGGCGAGCAGCGCCAGCGCCAGGGTGGCCCCGCCGCCGAGCACGTACACCCACTCCAGCCCCAGCCCTCCCCACTCGAGCAGGGCGTAGATCGCCCCGTAGATGGCGAGCGAAGCGCAGGAGCCGGTCGCGATTAGTCGCCCGAGCATCACCGGCGCCTCGCCCTTTTCCAGCCACTGCAGCTGCAGCGACTGGTTCACCGTCTCGTACCAGTGGAAGCCGATCGACATCGCCAGGGTGGTGAACGCCAGACCCCAGAAGCTCGGGAACAGCCCGGTCGCCGCGGTGCCGATTCCGAGCAGCGCCAGCGACATCAGCGCCAGGGACTGCTCGCGCACCAGGAGCAGGAGGAACACCACCGCGAAGGCGAGAAAGCCGGGGATCTCGCGCAGGCTCTGCAGCAGCCCGATGTCGGCTCCGGTAAAGGCCACGCGCTCGACGGCGAAATTGTTGATCAGGGCCATCCAGGTGCCCAGCGACAGCGGCATGGCGGCGGCCATGATGAAGAGCAGCACCCGGGGGTTGCGCCAGGTGCCGACGGCGGGGTCTCGCACTCGGGGATCCTTGCGGCTTGCGCGCGGACTGCTGGGGTACGCGCTCGACCATAGTATCCGCGCTCGGCCCTTCGATGGCGACCCCCGGCCCGTCGCCGCGGGAACGTGAACCAGTGCCTAGCGCGGCCGCGGCGCTTGCCCCACCGTAAATCGGGACCTTACCTGGGAGATGCCGCCATGGCCGCCACGCTCGACGATCCGCGGTTCGCGCCCTACTTCAACCAGCGCTTTGCGCGCTCGGTCCGCCACATGACCGAGCTGATGTCCGCGGCTCAGGGCCTGCTGCTGCACCTGCGGCTCGCGGCCGAGGCCCACGCCAATCGCGGGCTGATGGAGCAGGCCGACGGCCATCAGGACGACAGCAACGCATGCCGCAGCCTCAGCCTTAAGGATCCGCGCAAGGCGACGGCGCGAATCGTGCCTCCCGATCGCCAGCAGCGCATGTGGGCGATCATGCAGCTGGCGCGCGCGGTCGCCGGCGCCCGCTGGCGGCGGGCGCGCAAGCAGCTGCTCCGCTACCGCGGCGCCCACGGTCTGCGCACCACGCTGGAACCCGAGCTGGCCTGCCCCGCGATCAGCGACGGTGAGCGCCAGCTCGGCTACCTGCTGCAGTCCGCGCGCGGCAACCTACTGCCCGAGGAGTTCGCGGTGTTCCGCGGCCAGGGCTGCGCGGCGGCCGCGCAGGAGCTCTTCAAGCTGGCGCACGACTGGATCGAGGAGTTGGAGCCCGACCTCGGGGTGTGCTACTTCGGCCTGCACGTGCGCCGCGCCCTGGCGCTCGGACGGCCTATCGCCATCCACGCGTCCCCGCCACGCGGCGCGCCGCCCGAGCCCGGCGCGCTGAGCGCACCCCGCGCCGCCGGCCAGGCCTGAGGCGGGGCGCGGCGGCCTCGCTCAGCCCCCGCCCGCGCGCAGCGCCTCGGTGACCGGCGAGCCCGGTCCCGGCTCGAACATTCCGGTCTCGGCGACCTTGCGCTCCATCGGGTGTTCGTGGAAGAAGCGCCAGATCCAGCGCGCCACGTCCGGCGCCTCAGGGTAGCTGAAGCGCCCCGGAAGGCCGCCGTACCAGCCGTGGCCAGGCCCGTCCAGGAAGAGCGTCTCGATCAGGGAGCGGCGGTCTAGATCACGGTAACGCGTGTGCTCCCAGTACACGCCCCGCGTGGTGCCGCGTTCCGAGGCGACCCGTTTCCGGGTGTCGATCTGGAAGCACTGCGCCCAGCTGTCGCGCAGGTTCCGTGCCGCCTGGATGTTGACCAACGGGTCGTTGCGCGAGTGCCCTATGAACAGCGGCACCAGCCGCTTGCGGGCCCCCATCTCGGCCTGCATGGCGGCGGCGATATCGGCGACCGGCCGGTAGCGGGCATGCGCTGCGCGCCCGCCGGCCACGGCACGAGCGGTCTCAGCATAGGGCACGCCCGCCACCGCGGCGCCGGAGGCGATCTTGCGCGCCCGCGCCACCATCAGCGCGACCGCCATGCCCGCTCCGGAGGACAGACCGGCGACGTGGATGCGGTGGCGGTCGACGGCGTGCTCAGCCTTGACCTCGCGCACCAGCTGCCACAGGTCCTCGACCTCGCCGGCACCGGCGTGGATCTCCCGCTCGAACCACCATCCCCAGCAGTTGCGATGCCTGAGGCCCGCGTAGCTGGTGACGAAGGGGTAGAGCAGGATGAAGCGATGGCGGTCGGCGAGCGCGTCGAAGCCGCTGATCTGACGGATGTCGCGATTGTCCTGGCGGCAGCCGTGCAGGACCACCACCAGCGGGCGCGGCTCGCCATCGCTGTGCCCCTGCGGCAGCCGGAGCATGTAGCTGCGGTTGCGCGACCCGTGATAGGAACGGGCCAGGAAGAGGCGCTCGCCGTCGCGGCGCAGTGGGCTTCCCGACGGGGCACCCGCGCCGCCGCCCTCGCGCCAGCGCGCCAGCCCCGCCGTCCACGCCCGCCGCAACGCCCGCAGCGCGTCGAGCGGCGCGGACGGGCGCAGCCGAGCGGCCAATACCCACCGGACCAAGCCGGCCGCAGCGCCCGCCAGTCCGCGCGGGAGCGCCCGCAGCGCGGCGAGCGAAGCGGCGAGCCACGCCCGGCCGCGAGCGCAAAAGGCACAGTCCGGCCGACGCCGCGCGCGGCTCTCGCGCTGGAAGCGGGCGTAGCCTCGCTGCCAGGCAGCGGCCGCGGCGCGATCGCGGTCCGGGCCGCGCCCCGTCAGCCGGCTGAGCACGGCGCCGATCCTCGCCGCCATGGCCCGCGCCAGCGCCGCCGAACGGCGCGAGCCGCCGGAGACCAGCGCACCGACGCCGCGCTGGCGCGACACGCGACCCTCGGCGATCAGCCGCTGGATTCGGCGCGCGCGCTGGTCGCGCGTGGTGCGTTTCCTGTTGAGGCTCATCGAGCAAGCTCTGGTGGCGGATGGCCGCTCGGCGCGCATTCTACAGCAGGGGCCGACAGCGGCCGGCGACCGGGATCACAGCCGCCCCGCATCGACGTCGGCGCCGTCACCGGGACGGCCGGTAGCATTTACACGGCGGACGGCGTAGGGTCGGTGCGCTTCAGCAGGTACACTGGCACCTTGGGATGCTGTATCCAGCAGCCGGCCCGCGCGATGCACAACGATAACCACAAGCCGATGTACCTGTTCCTGGATCACGACAGCGTGCTGCGCCCGGGCGGCAGCTTGGAGGCGCCCATCGACGGCGAGCGCCTGCAGCAACTGGAGACGGTGCTGCGCGAGCATCCGCGCTGGTCGCTGATCATCACCTCGCAGGTCGCCGGTGCCGAGGGCCTGGATTTCTTCCGCGGACTGTTCTCGCCCGACATCGCCGAGCGCGTGGTAGGTGCCACGGCGGCCGCGTCACACCAGGCCGGGGTCAGCGGCTACCTGCAGGAGCGAGGCGAGGAACAGGCCCTGTGGATCGGGCTCGGCTCGCACGCGGATTCCCACTACGGGGCGGACGCCGAGATCCTGGCGACCGTGGCCGAGCGCGGCTTCGACGAGTACGCGGCGATCGCGCTGCACGACCTGCTCGCCCGCCTGGAGGGCAGCGCCAGCGGTTCCTTCGACAGCATCGCTGCCGAGGACATGGAGATCGAGGAGATCGAGCTCTCCAGCGCCGGGGAGGCGAGCCTCGACGAGGAGTTGCTGCGCTGGCTGGCCGACCGGGTGGACTCGCGGCTGCTCCCCGCGCTGCGCGGGGCACTCATTCGGCGGCTCTACGAGGTGGCCGAGGACGCCGAGGACTGGGAAGGCAAGGTCGCGCTGCTGGAGCGCGAGCTGGAATCGCTGCAGACCGCCCTGTTCGAGCGGCTGCAGACGGAAACCGGGACGAACTGAGCCGCCGGCGCGGCGGCGGGCGGCGTCAGGCCAGCCGCCGGTTCTCGGTCGCGCTGCCGGCGATGTGCACGGGCTCTCCCGCTTCCTGCGGGCTCAGCACGCTCTCCTTGAACACCGCACGGTGCACGTCACCCATGCTGATGATGCCGACCAGCTTGCCGCCCTCGACGACCGGGTAGCGGCGGAACTGGTGCCACCACATCATGGCGGCCGCGGTGAGCACCGGCATCTCGGGATCGACCGACTCGACCTGCGCGGTCATCACGTCGCTGGCGCGCAGACCGATCACCCCCGCGTAGTGCTCCTTGAGGTCCTTGAGCTGAGGGCGCCCGGCCCCGATCACCTGCTCGAGGTTGTCGAAAAGGTGACGAAAGATGTCCTTCTCCGAGATGATGCCGACGATCGCGCCCTCGGCATCCACGACCGGCATGCCGCTGATGCGGTTCAGGCACATCTGGGTCGCCACCTCCTTGATGGCGGCATCCGGAGACACGGTCGTTACGTTCTTGGTCATCACGTCGCGCACGATCATGGGTCCCCTCCTCCAAGGTGAATGCTATGGAATCCTGCGGGCGTCGGCCCGGGCTTGCGTCCGCGCCCGGCCGGCGGCGCGGCGGGCACCAGCGGCCCGCGGCGAATTCTGGTCTTGGTCTCGCACCCGGACGCCGGGTTGCGACCGGCCCCGGATGAGCCGTCTGCCGATAGTACGCAATCCCGTCGGGTGGGGGTCAATCAGAAAGGCTTATGGTAACGATAAGTCCTCAGGGCCCCGGCGGGGCCTGGATCTCGAGGGTAGTGACCGTCAGCAGCAGCAGGATATAGAACACCACCATGACCAGCACCGTGATGATCAGGTAGCGGACGCCGCGGTTGAACATCTCCTGAGTGTGCGCGTAGCGCTCGACCCCCAGGGCACGCGGGTCTAGCCGCCCGGCCCGCTCGAGCTCGGTCACCAGCCGCGTGAACTGGCGCACCCAGGCCGGGACCCGCTCGCGAAACATGTAGTCGATGAAGTACGGCTCCAGGTCGCTGGCCCCGGCCACCTTCCCGAACCAGCGCTCGTAGGCCATCTGGAAGACCTGGTACTCGGTCACCTGCATCACGGCGGCCGCGTCCAGGACCTCCTGAACGTCCGGAGCCATGTTCTCGTCGAAGGCCATCGGAATGCGCCTGGAAGCGGCGGCCCCGCTAGCGCGCGGTGAACATCACGCAGCCGAACTCGGCGCGGGTCTGCAGCTGGGCGAGATCGTCATCCAGGCGGGCCGTGGCGCGCTGCGGGTTCTGCTTCTGGGCCTCGACGCTCTCGCACACGCCGAAGCCCTCACGCTCCTGCGGCGTCTGCAGGGTGGCCGTGAACTGGTAGCGCCAGTGCACGCAGCGCTCGCAGTTTCCGCATTCCATTCCGAGATCTCCGTGCCGTTGCGGGCTCAAGCCGCCATGCGGGCGTAGAGGTGCAGCGCCGCCGCGTCGACCACCAGCATCAGCAGGACGTAGCGCGCGTTCCAGCGCGGAAAGGCCGCCGCGCGAATGCCGAACCGCCCCTGCATCGCCAGGTGCATGCCGGAGATCGGCGAGGCGCACACCCCCAGCGCCCAGGCCATCAGGAAGACGATGCCGAGCAGGTTGGGGTCGGCAACGAGGGGCATGAGCATACCACCGGCCACCGAGATGCTGATCACCGGGTGTACACCGGCCGCGGCCAGCACGACCATGCCCGCCAGCAGCCAGGCGGCCTCCGCAGGGCCGAAGGCCTGCGGCATCGGCAGCAAGGCGCTGGTCTCGGCCGCGCTGCTGATGCCGGCGGCCAACACGCCCGCGGCGAGAAACAGCATCAGCTCCCCGGCCATGCGCGGCAGACCCGCGCGCACGTGCTGGTGCAGGGCAGAGCCCCCCGCGCCGCCCTCGCGCGCCAGCAGCACCGCGGCGGCGATCAGCGGCGAGAGCAGCGCGATCCAGGTCAGGATCGGCACGTGCTGCCAGAGCTCGCGCAACAGCAGCACCGCCGCGGTGAGCAGCGCCGGCAGCGCGAGCGCCACGAAATGCATCGGATAACCGCGAAACTCCGCCGCCTCCGGCCGGCGGGCAAGGCTCCAGCCGGTGAGCACCAGCGCCAGCAGGGCGACCGGCAGGCCGACCGCGGCCATCACCCCCAGCCTCGAGCCGGGCGCGTGGGTCAGCGCCACCCCCATGGCGGCGAAGAACGGCGACCAGTTGGCGGCGGCGCTGAAGCCGCGCGACAGGACCACCGCCTGCAGGGGGGTCAGCGGAGCGCGGGCGGCCTGGCGCTCACCCAGGATCATCACCGCCGAGAGATTGATGATCGCCCCGAAGAAGTGGACGCCGAGCAGCGTGCGCCACAGCGCCCGCGCGCCGACCGGCAGGCTCTCGCCCCGGCCAGCGCGCGGCAGGGCGATGAGGCGCAGGAAGCTCACGCCGGCGAGCATCGCCAGCAGCGCCTGGTTAGCGCTCACGGCCTGCTCCAGGCGGGGATTCGCGCCCTGCAGCGAGCCCCACAGCAGCCCGGCCACCCCCAGCGCCAGCATGGCGACCACCTGGATTCGCAGCACGCCGGTGAGATAGCGCGCCAGCATGGCACCGGCGCACCAGGCCGCCACGCCGGCGGGCCAGCGCGGAAAGTCGGGATCGAAGCCGTTGGCGACGGACAGGAGCACCAGCCCGGCGAGCACGTAACCGGCGAGCGCGTCGGTATAGGGTGGCGTGCGCGGTTCCGCCGCGCCGCCCTCCTCGGCCATCAGCAGCCTCCCGCCCGGCTTCTCGCCGTCACGGTCGAGGCGAGGCCGAGTGGCCGAACCCTGGCCGGGCGCCGCGCACGCTAGCGCGGCAGTTCGGTGTGACCCATGAGGTATTCGTCGACCGCGCGGGCCGCCTGGCGGCCTTCGCATATCGCCCACACGATGAGCGACTGGCCGCGGCGAATGTCACCCGCCGCGAAGACCTTGTCCACCGAGGTCCGGTAGCTTTCGGTGTCCGCGGCCACGTTGCCCCGCGCGTCGTAGCCCACCCCCAGGCTGTCCAGCAGGCCCTCGTGCACGGGATTGACGAAGCCCATGGCGAGCAGCACCAGGTCGGCCCGAATCTCGAATTCCGATTCGGGAATCTCGCTCATGCGCCACTGGCCGGCCTCGAGCTGCCATTCCACCCGCGCACAGCGCAGTGACTCAACGCGTCCCCCGCTGCCGACGAAGGCCTTGGTCGTCACCGCCCAGTCGCGCTCGCAGCCCTCCTCGTGGGAGGTCGAGGTGCGCAGCTTCATCGGCCAGTGCGGCCAGATGACACCCTTTTCCTCGCGCTCGGGCGGCTTGGGCATGAGCTCGAGCTGCGTTACCGAGGCGGCGCCGTGGCGGTTGGACGTGCCGACGCAGTCGGCGCCGGTGTCACCGCCGCCGATCACCACCACGTGGCGGTCGGTCGCGGTCAGCTGCAGGCCACCGTTCAGGACCTCGCCGGCGTTGCGCCGGTTCTGCTGCACCAGGTAGTCCATGGCGAAGTGCACGCCGTCGAGCTCGCGCCCCGGGATCGGCAGGTCCCGCGGCTGCTCGGAGCCGCCGGCGAGCACCACGGCGTCGTACTCGGCGAGCATCCTCTCGGCGGGCACGTTCACGCCGACGTGGCTGTTGACCTTGAAGCGCACGCCCTCAGCCTGCATCTGCGCGAGGCGGCGGTCGATCACGCCCTTCTCGAGCTTGAAGTCGGGAATGCCGTAGCGCAGCAGCCCCCCCACCTTGGGGCTCTTTTCGTAGACGACCACCCGGTGCCCGGCACGGGCCAGCTGCTGGGCGCAGGCTAGGCCGGCTGGGCCCGAGCCGACCACGGCGACGCGCTTGCCGCTGCGCCGCGCCGGGATCTCGGGCTCGATCCAGCGCTCGGCCCAGCCCTTCTCGACCAGCGAGTACTCGATGGTCTTGATGGTCACCGGCGAGTCCTGAAGATTGAGCGTGCAGCTCGCCTCGCAGGGAGCCGGGCAGACCCGGCCGGTGAACTCGGGGAAGTTGTTGGTCGAGTGCAGCACCGCCAGGGCCTCCCGCCACTGGCCGCGGTAGACCAGGTCGTTGAAGTCCGGAATGATGTTCATCACCGGGCAGCCCTGGTGGCAAAACGGTATGCCACAATCCATGCAACGCGCGGCCTGCTGGCTGACCTCCTGGTCGGCCAGCGGGATCACGAACTCGCGGTGGTGACCCTTGCGCTCGGACACCGGGGCGTAGGCCCGATCCTGGCGCTTGATCTCGAGGAATCCGGTCGGCTTGCCCATCGCCTCAACCCCCTATGGTCACGCTGACGTCGCTGCGCTCGGTGGGCTTGGTCTGGGCCTGCATCTGCTCGAGCGCCCGCCGGTAGTCGACCGGCATGACCTTGACGAACATCGGCAGGTAGTGGTCCCACTGCGCGAGGATGGCCTGGGCGCGGCTGCTGTTGGTGTAGTGAGCGTGGCGCTCGATCACCGAGTGCAGCCGCTGCGCGTCGTAACGGGTCATGTCGCGCAGCACGTCCACCAGCCCATGGGTTTCGAGATCGCCGCCCTGGTGCTCGGTCGCCTCCAGCGCCGCGTCCTCGTCGGCGATCGGCTCGAGATCCACCATCGACAGGTTGCAGCGGCGCTCGAAATCGCGCTCCTCGTCGAGCACGTAGGCCACGCCGCCGCTCATGCCGGCGGCAAAGTTGCGCCCCGTCTGACCGAGCACCACCACGCAGCCCCCGGTCATGTACTCGCAGCCGTGGTCACCCACGCCCTCGACGACGGCCACCGCGCCGGAGTTGCGCACCGCGAAGCGCTCCCCGGCGACGCCGCGGAAGTAGCACTCGCCGGCGATCGCGCCGTAGAGCACAGTGTTGCCGACGATGATGTTTTCCTCGGCGACGATCGGGCTCTCGGCTGGCGGCCGGATGATGATGCGCCCGCCCGACAGCCCCTTGCCGACGTAGTCGTTGCCCTCGCCCTCGAGATCGAGCGTCACCCCGCGCGCCAGCCAGGCACCAAAGCTCTGCCCCGCGGTGCCCTTGAGGCGGATGAACACCGTGTCCTCGGCGAGACCCTTGTGGCCGAAGCGGCGCGCCACCTCACCCGAGAGCATGGCCCCCACGGTGCGGTTGGTGTTGCGTATCGGGAGTTCGATCTTCACCGCCTCGCCGCGCTCCAGCGCCGGCTTGGCCCGCTCGATCAGCTGCACGTCGAGCGCGCGCTCCAGGCCGTGGTCCTGCGGCTCGCAGTTGTAGATGGCGACGCCCTCGGCGGGATCCGGCTTGTGAAGGACGCGCGAGAAATCCAGCCCGCGCGCCTTCCAGTGGTCGATCGAGCTGCGCATGTCGAGCCGATCGCTCTGCCCGGTCATCTCCTGCCAGGTGCGGAACCCCAGCCTCGCCATCAGCTCCCGTGCCTCCTCGGCGACGTAGAGGAAGAAGTTGACCACGTGCTCGGGCCTGCCCGGGAACAGCCGGCGCAGTTCCGGGTCCTGCGTCGCCACGCCCACCGGGCAGGTGTTGAGGTGGCACTTGCGCATCATGATGCAGCCCTCGGCGATCAGCGCAGCGGTACCGAAATCCACCTCGTCGGCGCCCAGCAAGGCGGCGATCACGACGTCGCGGCCGGTGCGCAGCCCGCCGTCGGCCTGCACCGAGATGCGCCCGCGCAGCGCGTTCGCCACCAGCGTCTGATGGGTATCGGCCAGGCCGATCTCCCAGTGCGAGCCGGCCTGCATGATCGAGGTGATGGGGCTGGCGCCGGTGCCGCCCTCGTTGCCGGAGATCAGCACGTGATCGGCATGGGCCTTGGACACGCCCGCGGCGATGGTGCCCACCCCGACCTCGGAGACCAGCTTGACGCTGATGCGCGCGCGTGGGTTCACGTTCTTCAGATCGTGGATGAGCTGCGCCAGGTCCTCGATCGAATAGATGTCATGATGGGGCGGCGGCGAGATCAGGCCCACGCCGGGGGTGGAGTGACGCACCTTGGCGATCCACTGATCGACCTTGTGCCCGGGCAGCTGCCCGCCCTCGCCCGGCTTTGCGCCCTGGGCCATCTTGATCTGGATGTCGTCGGCGTTGACCAGGTACTCCGTGGTCACCCCGAAGCGCCCGCTCGCCACCTGCTTGACGGCCGAGCGCATCGAGTCGCCGTTGTCGAGCGGAATGAAGCGCTCCGGCTCCTCGCCGCCCTCGCCGGTGTTGGACTTGCCGCCCAGGCGGTTCATCGCGATGGCCAGCGTGGTGTGCGCCTCCCAGGAGATCGAGCCGAAGGACATCGCGCCGGTCGCGAAGCGCTTGACGATCTCGGTGGCCGGCTCGACCTCCTCGAGCGGGATCGGCTCGGGGCCGAAGCGGAACTCGAACAGGCCGCGCAGGTTCTTCAGCCTGCGGGTCTGGTCGTTCACCGCCGCCGCGTAGCTCTTGTACTTCTCGTAGTCGCCCTCGCGCACCGCATGCTGCAGCAGCGCGATGGTGTCCGGCGTCCAGATGTGCTCCTCACCACGCACGCGGTAGGCGAGCTCGCCGCCCACGTCCAGCGCGCCGCGGTAGAGCGGGTTGTTGCCAAAGGCGAGGCGGTGCCGGCGCACCGTCTCCTCGGCGATCTCGTTCAGGCCTACACCCTCGATGACGCTATGGGTGCCGGTGAAGAAGCGCTCCACGAACTTGCTCGACAGACCGACCGCGTCGAAGATCTGCGCACCGCAGTAGGACTGGTAGGTGGAGATACCCATCTTGGACATCACCTTGAGCATGCCCTTGTCGACCGCCTTGGTGTAGCGCTTGTGCGCTTCCTCCACGCCGACGTCCGCGGGCAGCTCGCCCACCAGCGCGGTGATGGAATCGAAGGCCAGATAAGGGTTGATCGCCTCGGCGCCATAGCCCGCCAGCAGGCAGAAATCGTGCACCTGGCGCGCCTCGCCGGTCTCGACCACCAGGCCCACCTCGGTGCGCAGCCCCTCGCGGATGAGGTGGTGGTGCACGGCCGCGGTGGCGAGCAGCGCCGGGACGCCTACGTGATCGGCATCGACGCTGCGGTCGGAGAGGATCAGGATGTTGTAACCACCCTCCACCACCGCGGTCGCCTTTCTGCAGATCGAGTCGATGGCCGCCGCCATGCCGGCCGCGCCCCGGCTCGCCGGGTAATGGATATCCAGCGTGTAGGTGCGAAAGGCGTCGCTGACGTGGTTCTCGATGCGCCGGATGCGCTCCAGGTCCACGTTGGTGAGGATCGGCTGCTTTACCTCCAGGCGCTTGTGCTTGCCGCCGGTCTCGAGGTCGAGCAGGTTCGGCCGCGGGCCGATCAGCGAGACCAGCGACATCACCAGCTCCTCGCGGATCGGGTCGATCGGCGGGTTGGTGACCTGGGCGAAGTTCTGCTTGAAGTAGTCGTAGAGCATCTTCGAGCGATCGGAGAGCACGGCCGGCGGAATGTCGCGCCCCATGGCCCCGACCGGATCCTGCCCGCTCACCGCCATGGGCTTGAGGAAGTACTTGAGGTCTTCCTGCGTATAGCCGAAGGCCTGCTGCGCGTGCAGCAGCGTGCGCGGGTCCGGGGGCATCGAGGCGACCTCGGGCGGCAGGTCCTCGAGCCGGATCTGCGACTCGTCCAGCCACTGCTGGTAAGGCTTGGCCTTGGCCAGCTCGGACTTCAGCTCCTCATCGTCGATGATCCGCCCCTGCTCGAGGTCGATCAGGAACATCTTGCCGGGCTGCAACCGCCACTTCTTGACGATCTTCTCCTCGGGGACCGGCAGCACGCCCATCTCCGAGGCCATGATCACTCGCTCGTCGTCGGTGATGAAATAGCGCGCCGGGCGCAGGCCGTTGCGATCGAGCGTGGCGCCGATCTGACGCCCGTCGGTGAAGGCCACCGCCGCCGGGCCATCCCAGGGCTCCATCAGCGCCGCGTGATACTCGTAGAAGGCGCGCCGCTCCTCGTCCATGAGCGGGTTGTCGGTCCAGGCCTCGGGGATCATCAGCATCATCGCGTGGGCGAGCGGATAGCCTCCCGCCACCAGCAGCTCAAGCGCGTTGTCGAAGGTCGCCGAGTCGGAGTTGCCGTCACCGATCAGCGGCCAGAGCTTCTCCAGGTCCTCGCCCATCAGCGCCGACTCCATCCCATGCCGGCGCGCGTGCATCCAGTTGATGTTGCCGCGCAGGGTGTTGATCTCGCCGTTGTGACACAGGTAGCGGAACGGCTGCGCCAGCGGCCAGCTCGGGAAGGTGTTGGTCGAGAAGCGCTGATGGACCAGGGCCAGGGCCGAGGTCACGCGCTGGTCCTGCAGGTCCGTATAGTAGGTCGCGAGGTGCTCGGCGAGCATCATGCCCTTGTAGGTGACGGTGCGCCCCGACAGGGTCACGATGTAGAAATCGGCGTTGAGAATCTTGCCGTTGGAGCGGTCCCACACCCGATGGTGAGCCTGCTTGCGAATGACGAACAGCTTGCGCTCGAAGGCGTCGGCATCGCCGCAGGCGGCCCCGCGGGCGATGAAGAACTGGCGCACCACCGGCTCGATCGGCTTGACGCTGGCGCCGAGGCAGGACGGGTCGACCGGCACGTCGCGCCAGCCGAGGAACTGCTGGCCCTCGGCCGCAGCCGTCTCTTCGATCGACTGCTCGCAGAGGCTGCGCTCGCCCGCGTGGCGCGGCAGAAACACCATACCCAGCGCGTACTCGCCGGCGGCCGGGAGGGCGAAACCAAGCCGCTCGGCCTCGGCGCGCAGGAATTCGTCGGGGAGCTGAATGAGCATGCCGGCGCCGTCGCCGGCCAGTGGATCGGCACCCACCGCACCGCGGTGGGTGAGATTCTTCAGAACCTCCAGGCCCTGCTCGACGATGGCGTGGCTCTTGCGGTTCTTGATGTCGGCCACGAAGCCGACGCCGCACGAATCGTGGTCGTTGCGCGGATCGTAGAGCCCCGGCCGGGGCGGCATACCCAGCTTGTCGTTCACGTTACTGCACTCCCCTGATTCGGCCGCCACGCCGCTGCCGCGCGGGCCGCCCCCGCGCGCGGCATGGCTGCGGCCCCGCGGGTGGCTCGGGCTTTCCGCGGCGGGACCAGCCGGATACAGCCCTGGTTCGGGCGCATGGCGACCCGGTCGGGTTTGCGGGCCCGCCCGCTCGCGTGCCAAGCCCGGCGCCCGCTCGGGGCGCGCGAGGAGACCTCGGGATTGCTCGGGCGGAACGGGCGATTCTACGCCAAAGCGCGCGCGGGAGTCACTGCCGCCCGGACTCGGCGGCCCGGGCGCTGCGGCGGGGACGACGGGCGCGGGCGAGCCAGGTCTGCGCATCAGTGCCGGGCGGCTCGAGCAAGTTGGCAAGTCCGACACCGCCGCTTACCACGCTCACCCCGCGACCCCCTGGCCATCCCGCTCGCCGCTCGGCTGCCCCGCCGCCCCGCTCAGCCGGGTGGCCAGCCATCGGGCGTTGCGCAGCAGCCGGGCGTCGTCGTGGCGCGCCGATACGAGCTGGAGACCGAGCGGCAAACCGCCCTCGCCCTGAAGCAGCGGCAGGCTGATCGCCGGTGTGCCAAGGTAGGTCCACAGCGTGCAGAAGACTGGGCTGCCGGTCGATTCGAGGCCCGCGGGGGCGGGTCCGACGGTGGACGGGGTGAGGATGGCGTCGTACTCGACGAACAACTCCTCGAGCGCATCGTGCAGCATTCCGGCCCACGCGACGGCATTGTTGTACTCCACCGCGCTGACCTTCTGGCCGCGCTCGATCATGGTGCGAAGCACCTCGCTCAGCTGGTCGCGACCCCTCTCGTAGTAGGCGGCGAAGTTGCGCGCCAGGTCGGCCTCCATGATCACGCGGTGCATCTCCACGACGCTGTCGAAGGCCGAGCCCAGCGCCTCCTCCGTGACCGTGCCGGGGCCGAGGAAGGCGGTGACCTCGGCGAAGGCATCCTTCGTCGCGGGATCGGCCTGTTCCCAGACCGGGGTCCTGACGAAGGCGAGACGCGGTTCCATCGGCGGTTCCGCGCGCGCTGCATCCAGCAGCGGCGGGCGGGCGCGCGGGCGCGTGTGAGGGTCCTGCGCATGGTGCCCGACCAGGCACTCGACCGCGAGCGCCACGTCCTCGACCGAGCGTCCATAGACACCAAGCTGGTCCAGCGGTGGGGACTGCTGCAGCACGCCGACGCGGGGCACCAGGCCGTGGGTGGGTTTGAAGCCGACCACGCCGCAAAAAGAAGCCGGGCGAATCATCGAGCCGTTGGTCTGGGTACCGAGCGCGAGCGGCACCATCCCCGCGGCGACCGCCGCGGCCGAGCCGCTGGAGGAGCCGCCCGGGGTGTGCGCCAGGTTGTGCGGGTTCCTGGTCTTGCCGGGGTGGAACACCGCCAGCTCGGTGGTCACCGTCTTGCCCAGGATCACCGCCCCGGCGGAACGCAGCCGCGCGACCACATCGGCGTCCTGGTGCGGCTGGCGTCCGGCAAGCAGGGGGGTGCCGCACTGCGTCGGCATGTCGTAGGTGTCGATGATGTCCTTGATGCCCACCGGCACGCCGTTCAGCGGCCCGGTGGCGCGCCCGCTCCTGCGCGCCTCGTCCGCGGCGCGCGCTTGTGCAAGCGCGTGCTCCGGGTCGAGGTGGGCCCACGCCTCGACCTCGGGTTCGCGGGCCTCGATCCGGGCGAGACAGCTCTGCACGAGTGCCTCCGAGGTGACGTAGCCCTCGCGGATCGCGGCCGCGACCGCGGCAGCAGGAAGGTTGTGCATCTCCTCGCTCATGATCTGTTCGGTGCCGGCAGATCGCCTGGCGCCATCACTCGGGGCCATGCCGCGGGAGCGCTGCCGCGCGTTCCGGCCACGCAGGGGGAACTGGCGCCAAACCCCGCACACCTAGCGGCCATCGACCGTCGCGTCGGCGCGTCAACGCTTGCCGGAAGGGCCGCAGGATGTCCAAAAGTCGTAGACGATCAGCGCGAGGACGAACAGGGAGATGAACCAGAAAGGCAGCCCGCCCCAGAAACCGGCGAAACCGGCGCTGATGCCCCACGCCAGACCAAGCACGAAGACGGCGACGATTCCAAGGCCGACTACCGCGGAGATGCGATCTACGATCTGATCAGAGAGGCCCATGTTTCACACTCCTCGCGTGGCGCTCTAGGTATGGGCGGCGGTGCGGGTCACGGATTGTACCGCCCGAACAGGTAGTCCGGCAGCCACAGCGCGATGGCCGGGAACTGGTACATCAGCACCATCACGCCGATCACGATGGCCAGGTAAGGCATCAAGCCCTTGAAGATCTCGATCAGCTCGATGCCGCTGCCGACCACTCCCTTCAGGTAGTAAGCCGACATCGCCATCGGCGGCGTGAGGAACGAGGTCTGCAGGTTCAACGCCACGAGCATGGCGAAGAAATACGGGTTCACGCCGAAGGTGTCGAGCATCGGCAGGAAGATCGGCACGAAGATTATCAGTATCTCCGACCACTCGAGCGGCCAGCCAAGCAGGAAGATGACTGCCTGGACCAGCACCAGAAATTGCCACGGCTCGAGGTCAAAGCCGAGGATGAAATGCTCGATGATCTCGTGTCCGCCAAGGTAGGAGAACACCGAGGCGAAAGTCCACGAACCCACGAACAGCCAGCAGACCATGGCGGTTGCCTTGGCGGTCAGATAGACCGATTCCTTGAGCTTGTTCCACTTCAGCGAGCGATAAGCGGCGGCCAGAACCAGCGCGCCGAGCGCGCCCATCGCGGCGGCCTCGGCGGGGGTGGCGAGACCGCCGAGTATGGAGCCGAGCACCAGCAGTATCAGCACGGTCAGGGGCACGAAGGAGGTGAGTAAACTCACCCAGACCTCGATCTTCGATGGCTCGTCATCGAGCATCGGCTTCGGCGCCAGTCTCGGGTTGATCGTTGCGCGGACCACCACGTAAACGATGTAGCAGCCCGCCAGAATGAAGCCGGGGAAGATCGCCGCGGCATACAGTCGCAACGGCGAGAGCTCGGCGATCGCCGCGTAGACGATCAGCATGATCGACGGCGGGATCAGGATGCCGAGCGTCCCGCCCGAGCAGATCACGCCGGAGGCAAACTGGCGGTTGTACTTCGCCTTGATCATCGCCGGGAAAGCCAGCAAACCCATCAGCGTGACCACGGCACCGACGATTCCGCTTGCGGTCGAGAACACCGCGCAGGTGATCAGCGCGGCGACCGCCATCGACCCGGGCAGATTACGCGCGGCGAGTTGCAGGGAAAAGAACAGGCGGTTGACGATGTCGGCGCGCTCGACCACGTAGCCCATGAACAGGAACAGCGGGATGGCGACCAGCGTGTCGTTCTCCATCACCGAGTAGGTGTTCTGGTTGAGCAGGTAGAAGATGCGGTTGTTGAAAGCGTCGGCGATGGTCTGGATGCTGCCGGCATCATGGTAGGCGTAGTAGCCAAATCCGACCCCCATCGCGAGCAGCGTGAACGCGACCGGGAAGCCGAGCATCACCAGGACGATGAACATCGACAGCATCAACAGGGCGACTTCGGGATTGGTCATCGGAATCGACGCTCCGCTGGGTGACGGTTCTATTTGCGCCTAGCGCGGCTCATCGGCCGCGCGGAACTCGGGCCCAGTCTGCTGGCCCTTGAGGATCTGCTCGGTCTCACGGGCGTCCTCCATGCGCTCCGGCCAGGCTCCGTGCTTGATCGCGAGATAGCAGCGCATGCATTCGGCGATGCCCTGGATGATGAGCAGCGCTCCCGCCACCGGGATCAGCGTCTTGAAGAAATAGATCTGGATTCGCGCCGGGCTGTTCCAGCTGACCTCCTTGTAGCGCCACGAATCTGCGGCGATCTCCGCGCCGAACCAGAACAGCGCGAGCATCCCCGGGAAGAAGAAAAATATGTAGAGGACGAAATCGATTCGCGCCTGCCAGCGCACCGGGATTAGCCGGTAGACGACGTCGGCGCGGACATGGGCATCCTGGGCCAATGCGTAGGGGCCGGCCATCAGGAACAGCGCCCCGTACATCTGCACCATCATGTCGAAGGCCCATACGGTCGGCGCATTGAGTACGTAGCGGACGAAGACCTCGTAAGAGACCGAAAGCGTCAGCACCAGGATGCACCAGCCAAAAGCGCGCCCGATCCAGATGTTCAGGCTCTCGATGGCGTGGATGACGGATTTCATGGCAGGGTCCCGGGTAGTGTACCGCTTCGGTCAACACGCCGGAGGGACAGCCAGGTAGCTGCCCCTCCG
>JBFKOE010000003.1:0-28125 GCA_041629015.1 Gammaproteobacteria bacterium | reverse complement strand
GGTCATCACGATCTGGTAGAGCAGTATGCCGTGCAGCACCAGCGCGCCCAGCCCCAGCCCGAGCGGCGTGGTCTTGTCGCGCGGAATCTCGGCGCCGCCGCGTGCCAGACGCACCCCGAGCACGATGCTGGAGATCAGGTACAGCACCGCCGCGGCGGCGCCAATGAGCGCAGAGTTGAGCATTCCTCGATCGCAGTTACGGCGGTTTCGGCCGAGGATGATGGCACATTCGCGTGCCGCGTTGAAGCTGGACCCGCCGTGCCGATCCCGGTGCCGGCCGGGCGGTTCGATCAGGATGTCCCGGACTGCGAATTCGATCCCTTTATGGGTTCGGGAACATATGCAAGAATGGCCGCGCTGGAAGAACCGACTGATTATCGGTGAGTTTATGAGGCTTCGAGTGCTGGGTTGCAGCGGGGGGATCGGCGCGGGTCTGCGCACCACCTCGCTGCTGCTCGACGATGACATTCTGATCGACGCCGGGACCGGTCTGGGCGATCTCACCCTGGACGAGATGGCCGCGGTACGGCACGTGCTGGTCACGCACTCGCACCTCGATCACATCGCCGGGTTGCCGCTGCTGCTCGACAGCATCTTCGATCGCATCGCCGAGCCGATCGCGGTGCACGCGCAGCCCGCGACCATCGAGGCCCTGCGCGAGCACGTGTTCAACTGGGTCACCTGGCCGGACTTCACGCAGCTGCCGAGCCCCGAGCGGGCGGTGGTCCGTTACCTGCCGATGCAGCCCGGCGACGAGCTGGCGTTCGGCACGCGGCGCATCCGCATGATCCCCGTCAACCACGCGGTGCCCGGCGTGGCCTACCGTGTGGTCGAGGGCGCGCGGGCCTTTGCCTTCAGCGGCGACACCACCACCAACGACAGCCTGTGGGACACGCTGAACGCCGAAGAGACACTCGATCTGCTCATCGTCGAAGCGGCCTTTCCGGATCGCGACCACGAGCTGGCCCGTGCGGCCAAGCACTACACCCCCCGGATGCTGGCGGCCGACTTGGCCAAGCTGCGGCACCAGCCCGCGATTTACCTGACCCACGCCAAGCCCGGCGCCGAGAAGCAGATCCTCGAGGAGTGCCGCGTGGCCGCCCCGGAGCGCAACATCGAGGCGCTCACCCACGGTCACACCTTCCAGCTGTGAGCCGCCAGCGCGGCGTCGCGCCGCGCGAGCGTGGCTGAGCGCGGCCGAATCACCGAGGTAAATTTCCATGTTCGATAGCCTGAGCGAGCGTCTGTCGCGGGTCGTGAAGAACCTGCGCGGGCAGGGGCGCATCAGCGAGGACAACGTCAAGGACACCCTGCGCGAGGTGCGCGTGGCGCTGCTCGAGGCCGATGTCGCCCTGCCCGTGGTGCGGGCGCTGATCGATCAGGTGCGTGCGCGAGCGCTGGGGCGCGAGGTGCTGCAGAGCCTCACTCCCGGGCAGGCGCTGGTGAAGATCGTGCACGACGAGCTGGTCGCGGTGATGGGCGGCGAGGGCGGTGCGCTCGATCTCAGTACCCGCCCCCCGGCGGTGGTGTTGATGGCCGGACTGCAGGGTTCGGGAAAAACCACCACCTGCGCCAAGCTCGCCCGCCTATTGATCGAGCGCGAGCGCAAGTCGGTCCTGCTTGCCAGTTGCGATGTCTATCGCCCGGCGGCCATCGCGCAGCTCCAGAAGCTGGCAGGCGAGGTCGGAGCCGGCTTCTTTCCCAGCGAGCCGCGGCAGGCGCCGAAGGCCATCGCCACGGCGGCGCTCGAGCACGCGCGGCGTCAGTTCCAGGACGTGCTGATCGTCGATACCGCCGGGCGTCTGCACATCGACGAGGCGATGATGGCCGAGATCCGCACGCTGCACGCGGCGCTCGATCCGGTCGAGACCCTGTTCGTGGTCGACAGCATGACCGGCCAGGACGCGGCCAACACGGCGCGCGCCTTCGCCGACGCGCTGCCGCTGACCGGCGTCATTCTCACCAAGGCAGACGGCGATGCCCGCGGGGGCGCCGCGCTCTCGGTGCGCCACATCACCGGCAAGCCGGTGAAGTTCCTCGGTGTCGGGGAGCGCACCACGGCGCTGGAGGCCTTCCACGCCGAGCGCGTAGTCTCGCGCATTCTCGGCATGGGCGACGTGGTCTCACTGGTCGAGGACGTGCAGCGCGGCATCGACCACGAGAAGACCGAGCGGCTGGCCCGCAAGTTGAAGAAGGGTAAGGGCTTCGACCTCGAGGACTTTCGCGACCAGCTTCAGCAGATGAGCAGCATGGGTGGCATGGCAGCGCTGCTGGAGAAGCTCCCCGGGGCGGCCAATCTGCCGGGGGCCGTGCGCGAGCGGGTCAACGAGCGCGAGATCGGGCGCCTGGTCGCGATCGTGAACTCCATGACGCCCCAGGAGCGGCGCTATCCCGGCATCATCAAGGGTTCGCGCAAGCGCCGCATCGCGGTCGGATCCGGGACCTCGGTGCAGGAGGTCAACCGCCTGCTCAAGCAGTTCCAGCAGATGCAGAAGGCAATGAAGAAGTTCGCCAAGGGCGGTCTCGCCAAGATGATGCGCGGCCTGCAGGGCCGCATGCCCGGCGTCCCTCCGTTCTGATCCCCGAGGCAGAGCGCGCGGCGCTTTTCCTGGCCGGGCGATTCGCGTAAAATGCCCCGTTTACTTCCGGGCGGCCCTTGGCGCGCCACTGTAACGACTTGATAACCAAGCTTATTTCTGAGGGATAGCGTACACGATGGTCACCATTCGACTGGCCCGTGGCGGCGCCAAGAAGCGGCCGTTCTACAACATCGTCGTCACCGACTCGCGCAACCGCCGCGATGGGCGCTATATCGAGCGCCTCGGCTTCTTCAACCCGATCGCGAGCGGTGCCGAGGAGCGGCTGAAGTTCGATCGCGAGCGCGTCGCGCACTGGATTGCGCAGGGCGCCAAGCCCTCAGAGCGGGTGACCAAGCTGATCGAGGAGCAGCAGGCCTGAGCGATCGGCCGCGCTCACGCACCTGAGCGCGGTGGGGGCGGGCGGAGCCGTGCGCGGGGATGCCGAACGCCTGGTGACGCTCGGTCGCATCACGGGGCTTTACGGGGTGCGGGGCTGGGTGCGGGTGGCATCCGACACCGAACCACGAGAGAACATCCTCGCTTATCGGCCCTGGCAGATAGGATCTGGGGAAAGCTGGCGCGAAGCCCGGGTGGCGGAGGGCCGCGTGCAGGGCAAGGGGGTGGTCGCGCGGCTCGAGGGTTGCAGCGACCGCGACGCAGCGGCCGCGCTGCTCGGCTGCGAGGTCGCGGTACATCGCGACCAGCTGCCGCCGCCCGCCCCGGGCGAATATTACTGGGCCGACCTCGAGGGCCTGACGGTGCGCACCACCGCTGGGGTGGAGCTAGGGCGCGTGGAGCGCGTGCTGGCCACCGGCGCCAACGACGTGCTGGTGGTGCGCGGCGAGCGCGAGCGCTTGATCCCCTTCGTGCGCGGCGAGGTGATCCGCGCCGTGGATCTCGAAGGCGGCTGGCTGGAGGTGGACTGGGATCCGGAGTTCTGAGGTCCCGAGGCGGGGCGCGACGCTGTGCGGATCGACGTGGTGACCCTGTTCCCGGAGATGATCGGCTGCCTGGCGGCCGGCGGGATCACGGCGCGCGCGCTGGAGCGCGGCCTGCTGCGGGTCGAGACCTGGAACCCGCGGGACTACACCCGCGACCGCCATCGCACGGTCGACGACCGGCCCTACGGGGGCGGTCCCGGAATGGTGATGAAGGTCGAGCCGCTGCGCGCGGCGATCGCCGCGGCTCGCGCCGCCCAGGAGCATGCGGGCCCGGTCGTGTACCTGACGCCTCAGGGCCGGCGCCTCGAGCAGGCGGACGTGCAGCGGCTGGCCGAGCGGCCGGCGCTGGTACTGGTTGCCGGGCGCTACGAGGGCGTCGACGAGCGCGTCATCGAGCACGACGTCGACGAGGAGTGCTCGATCGGCGACTACGTGCTGAGCGGCGGCGAGCTGCCCGCGATGGTGCTGATCGACGCGCTGGCACGGCTGCTGCCCGGTGCGCTGGGCGACGAGGACTCGGCGCGGCAGGACTCGCATGCCGAGGGGCTGCTCGACTGCCCGCACTACACGCGCCCGGAGGAGATCGCGGGCCAGCCGGTGCCGGAGGTGCTGCTCTCGGGTGACCACGCGGCCGTGGCCCGGTGGCGGGAGAAGCAGGCCCTGGGGCGCACCTGGCTGCGGAGGCCGGACCTGCTGGAGAGGCTGAGCCTGAGCGCGCGTCAGCGCGAGCTGCTGGAAGAGTTTCGGCGCGAGCGAGCGCCGGGGTCGGAGTCGGAACGGGATTCGGGTGAATCGGGGTGGAAGCCATGAGCAATATCATCGATGAGATCAATGCCGAACAGATGGGCAAGGACGTGCCGGCGTTCGCCCCGGGCGACACCGTCGTGGTGCGCGTGAAGGTGAAGGAAGGCAGCAACGAGCGGCTGCAAGATTTCGAGGGCGTGGTGATCGCCAGGCGCAACCGCGGCCTGAACTCCTCGTTCACCGTGCGCAAGATCTCGCACGGCGAGGGCGTGGAACGGGTGTTTCCCACCTACAGCCCAAACGTGCACGAGATCCGGGTCAAGCGCCGCGGCGACGTCCGTCGAGCAAAGCTCTACTACCTGCGCGAGCGGCGGGGCAAGGCGGCGCGGATCAAGGAAAAGCTCTAGATCGAGCTCCCGGCTCGGGAGCGAGTGACGGGCGCCGGGCCAGGACCGGCGCCCGTTTTTTTTGCTAACGTGTGCGCCATGCTTTTCCGCCGACCGTCCATTCCCCACGCGCTGGCTGCGCTGCTCGCGCTGGGGGTGGCGTCGGCGCCGGTGCACGCGCAGGTTCCCGAAGAGATCGCGGCCCTGGCGCGGAGCGGCGCGACCGAACTCGCGCTGCACATGGTCGATCGCCACCAGCCGCGCTTCGAGGGGCAGCCCACCGCCTGGATGGCCTGGGAGCAGGCCCGCATAGAGCTCTATCGAGCCACCCAACGCTGGGCGGATCTCGTCGCGCGCGCCGAGCGCCAGCCCGCCGAGCTGCCGGCCGAATTCCGGCTGTGGGTGCTGCGCCAGCAAATCGAGGCACAGCTGGAGCTGGGTCACGCGGACCGGGCTCTGGAATCGCTGCGCCGGGTGCTCTGGCTCGCCGCCCCGACGATGGAGCCCGAGGCGCTGTCTCCCTGGCGGCGGCTGGTGATCCACGCCTACCTGGCCTCCGGCCGGGTGGCCGATGCCCAGGTCGCCATGCTGCGCTATCGCCAGGACTTCGGCGACGGCAGCGAGGAGTGGCGGTTGCTGCAGGCGCGGGTGATGCTCCGGGCCGGCCTGATGCAGGACGTGGCGGCGCTGGTGGGCGGGATCGTGGCGCCGGATGCGCGGCTGCTGGTCCTGCTCGCCGAGCTGCGCGGCGGCGAGCGGCGCCCGCCCGCCATCGCGCGCGCGGCGCGCGATCTCGCCGAGGCGCCCGACCTCAGTCCGGCGCAGCGCTACCGCGCCTGGGCGCTGGCCGCCGAGGCGGCCGAGCGGGCGCAGGATCACGCCGGCCGTGCCCAGGCGCTCGAGCAGGCGCTGAGCCAGCCGCTCGCGGTGGCGCCCGCCGACGGACTCTTTGAGATCGAGGCCGAGCAGCTGTGGCAGGCCTACCTCGAGTTCGGTCGCGCGGCGGGCAACGAGCTGCAGCTGCTGCTCGGCCAGGACCGTGAGTGGTACGAGAAGGCGCGCGAGGTCGGGGAAAAGTTGCCGCTGCGCTCGCGCGCGCTCTACGCGGTGCTCGCGAACGATGCCTTCGACCCCGAGGTCCGGGGGGTGGCGCACCTGCAGCTCGCGCTCTCGCTGCAGGAGCAGTCCGGCGGCGAGGCCCTGCTGCGTGCGCTGTATCTGCGCTCGCGGCGCTTCGCCTCTCTGGAGGCCGTGCCGGTGCCGGTTCGCCACCGGCTCGCCGACCTTGCGCTCGGGCGCTCGGAGATCGAGCTTGCCTCACGGCTGATGCGCGGTCTCGACCAGGCACCCGCAGGAGTAGAGCCGGTGGAATGGGAGCTGCGCCGGGCGCGCGTGCTGATCTTCGCCGGCGATGCACCGGGCGGGGTGCGGCTGCTCAACGGCCTGCTCGAGCGGGCTTCGACGCTCTCGGCCGAGCAGGCCGATCGCCTGCTGCAGGTCGTGTTCGATCTGCAGAACGTCGGCCAGCACGAGGCGGCCCTGGGGCTCTTCGCCGGCCTCGGTGCGCGCGATCTCGACGAGCAGCGCCGCCGCGAACTGCTGTTCTGGATTGCCGATTCCCAGCGCGCGCTCGGTCGGCATGCCGATGCGGCGGCCGCCTACCTGCGCTCGGCCACGCTGCTCGATCCCTTCAGCATGGACCGCTGGGCGCAGTCGGCGCGTTACCAGGCGGCGCGCTCGCTGGTCGAGGCGGGACTGTACGGTGATGCGCGCAGGACCTACCAGAGCCTGCTGAACGCCACCCGCGAGCCCGGCCGTCGGGCGGTGCTGCAACGGGAGATGCAACAGCTGCAGCTGCGCGAGGGCGCGGGCAGCTCCGCGGGCGAAGGGGCGGAGCGCGCGGCCGTCGCCCGATGAGCCGCCCGGTGCGCGAGCGCGCCGAATACGAAGGCATCCTCGGCGCGCCCTTCGGGGCGATCGGATTTCGCATTGCGGACGGTCGCCTGTGTGGCATCGATCTTCTGCCGCGCGCGGTTGCCGCGCGCCACCCGACGAGCGCGCTCGGCAGGCGGGTGGCCGAGGCCCTGCGTCGCTATCTCGAAGACGGGACCTACCGGTTCGCGCTGCCGCTCGAACTGCGCGGCACCGCCTACCAGCGCCGCATCTGGGGCGCGCTGCAAGCGATCGAGCCCGGAACCGTGCGCACCTATGGCGAGATCGCCGCGCACACGGGGGGATCGGCGCGCGCGGTGGGCGGCGCCTGCCGTGCCAACCCGGTGCCCCTGGTCGTTCCCTGCCACCGCGTCGTCGCCGCCAGCGGTCTGGGTGGCTTCGCGGGGCGCACGGCAGGCAAGCTCCCGGCGATCAAGGCCTGGCTTATCGCCCACGAGGGCCGCGGCCGTGGCGGCTGAGCTCGACTCGCAGGCCTGCCTGGAGGCCTTCCTCGATGCCTTGTGGATGGAGCGCGGCCTGAGCGCCAACACGCTTAGCGCCTATCGCAGCGATCTGCAGGCCTTCGGCCGCTGGCTGGAGCGCGGCTCCGGCCGGGCGCTGCTCGGGGCGCGGCGCGACGACCTGCTGGCCTATCTCGCGGAGCGGGTGGCGCGGGGAGCGCGCCCGCGCACCACCGCGCGGCTGCTCTCGACGCTGCGGCGCTTCTATCGTTACCAGGTGCGCGAGGGCCGGCTGGAGTCGGACCCGAGTGCCCGCATCGATGCCCCGCGCCTGGCGCGCCAGCTTCCCGGCGCGCTCAGCGAGGAGGAGGTCGAGCGCCTGCTGCGGGCGCCGGATTCCGGCACCCTGCTCGGGCTGCGCGATCGCACCATGCTCGAGCTGCTCTACGCGACCGGTCTGCGGGTCTCGGAGCTGGTGGGCCTGCGGCTCGAGCAGCTCAACCTGCGCCAGGGAGTGGTGCGCCTGAGCGGCAAGGGCAACAAGGAGCGCCTGGTACCGCTCGGCGAGCAGGCCATGGACTGGGTGTCGCGCTACCTCGTCGAGGCCCGGCCGAAGCTGGCCGGGCGTTCCGGGGACGCGGCGCTGTTCTTCTCCCGCCGCGGCCGGCCCATGGCCCGCCAGACCTTCTGGCACCTGATCAAGCGCCATGCGCGCAGCGCGGAGATCGCGCGGCCCCTGTCTCCGCACACCCTGCGCCACGCCTTCGCCACCCACCTGCTCAACCACGGCGCGGATCTGCGGGTGGTACAGCTGCTGCTCGGGCACAGCGACCTGTCCACCACCCAGATCTATACCCACGTCGCGCGCGAGCGCCTCAAGCAGCTGCACGAGCGCCACCACCCGCGCGGGTGACGGATCCCGCGCCCGGGCAGCCGCGCGCTTCAGTGCATGGTGTTGAACAGCACGCTGCGGTAGCGGTGCACCAGGGGATGGTCATCGCCGAGCTGGGCGAAGATGCCGAGCATCACGTCGCGGGCGGCACTGCCGCGGAAGTCCCGGTCCGCCTGCAGGATCTTGATCAGGTGATCGAGCGCGGCGGCGAAGTCCCCGTCCTGCATGCAGCGACCGGCCAGCTGGTAGCGCGCGCTCAGGTCGTCGCCCCCGCTGGCCAGCGCGCCCTCCAGGGTGGCGCGGTCGGGCGCATCGGCGAGCTCACGCACCAACTCGATTCGCCCGCGCAGGGCATGCACTGCCTGGCTCTCGCGCATCTCCCGCGGCAGGTTTTCGAGCAGCGTCGCGGCGCGCTCGGTGTCGGCGCGCGAGACCAGCAGCCGCGCCAGCTGGTACTGGTGCTCGGCATGCTCCGGGTCCTGCTCGAGCGCCTGCTCGGCCAGGCCGACCGCCCGGTCCAGCTCGCCCGCCGCCTCGGCCTCCAGCGCCTCGCTCATCAGGCGGTCGGAGGCGCGGAACAGGTTGCGCTCGATCACCTGGCGCAACGCGTTCTCTGGCTGCAGGCCGAAGAACTGGTCGGCCACCATGCCCTTGCGAAAGACCAGCACCATCGGCACGCTGCGCACGCCCGCCTCGGCGGCGAGCTGCCGCTGTTCCTCGATGTTCACCATGCCGAGCAGGAAGGCACCCTGGTACTCGGTCAGCAGCTTCCCGAGGATCGGGCTGAGCTGCTTGCATGGCTGGCACCACTCGGCCCAGAAATCCACCAGCACCGGGGCCGCATGCGATGGCGCGATGACGGTGTCGCTGAAATTGGCGTCGGTGACCTCGAAGGGCTGCAGTTCCGTGCTCATGACATCATCCGGCCGGGTCGGGAGGGGTGCCGATGGTCCCACAGCGGCGTCGGCGCGGGGCCGCCGCTACTGTAGCCGAGCCCCGCGCCGCGCGCCAAATCGGCCGAATCGACCGGCTTAGGCGCGCTATGCCGCAGAAATGGAAGAAAGATGCCGTCGCCGACAGCGCAATCTTGCGTAGGCGAATTTCCCATGTTTTTCCCATGGCTATCGCTAACGATCTGATTTTGAACGCGGCCTTGGGGCGAGGGGTGTCGCCGCGCGCTCGCCCAGACCCTCCCGAAGGGGGTAGAGGGCTCTTCCGGGACGCCGCGCCGGCCCTACTCTGTGTGTCCGGGTCGCATCGCGCTCGGAACCAGCAGGGAAGCAGCGAGCAAGGAAGCACGTGGCCCACAGGAGGTGGGAAGGGGCAGGACGCCCGGTGCAGGCGGCCGTAATGGCCGCCTGTCACTTTTCGGGATCGCGCTCGGCCAGTTTCCGCAGGCGGTAGAGTTGTTCGAGCGCCTCGCGCGGCGTCAGCCCGTCCGGGTCGAGCTCGCGCAGCGCCCGCACCAGCGGGTCGGGCTGGTTGCGGGTAAAAAGCGCCAGCTGGGCCTGCGCCGAAGGCGCGGGCGCGGCGCCGCGCTCGAGCGCGGCGAGATAAGCGCGCGCCGGCGCGATCACCTCCCGCGGCACACCCGCGAGCGCCGCCACGTGCAGCCCATAGCTGCGATCGGCGGGCCCCTCCTCGACGCTGTGCAGGAACACGATGCGGTTGTCGTGCTCGACCGCGTCGAGATGCACGTTGGCCACGGTCGCGATCTCGGCGGCCAGCGCGGTGAGCTCGAAGTAATGGGTGGCGAAGAGCGTGAAGGCGCCGGTCTCTAGCGCGAGGTGGCGGGCGCACGCCCAGGCCAGCGCCAGGCCGTCGTAGGTGCTCGTTCCGCGGCCGATCTCGTCCATGAGCACCAGGCTGTTCGCGGTCGCGTTGTTAAGGATGTTCGCCGTCTCGGTCATCTCCACCATGAAGGTGGAGCGCCCGCCGGCCAGGTCATCGGCCGCCCCGATGCGGGTGAAGACGCGGTCCACCGGACCGACCGCCGCCGAGCGGGCGGGCACGAAGCTGCCCGTATGGGCCAGGAGCACGATCAGCGCGGTCTGGCGCATGTAGGTCGACTTGCCCCCCATGTTGGGGCCGGTGATCACCAGCATTGCCCGCTCGCGCCCCAGCGCCAGATCGTTGGGTATGAAGGGTTCCGCTGAGGCCTGCTCGACCACCAGGTGGCGGGCCCCGCGCAGGACGATTCCCGGCTCCTCGCTGAGCTCGGGCTGCACCAGCTCGAGGGTCTCGGCCCGCTCGGCAAGCGTGGCCAGCACATCGAGCTCGGCCAGCGCGCGGGCCAGGTCCTGCAGTGGCGCGAGCTCCGCGCCCAGCCGCGCCAGCAGATCCTCGTACAGGGCCCTCTCCCGCGCCAGCGCGCGCTCGCGCGCGCTGAGCACCCGGTCCTCGAAGCCCTTGAGCTCGGGCGTGACGTAGCGCTCCGAGCCCTTCAGCGTCTGGCGGCGCACATAGTCCGCGGGCACCGCATCCGAGTGGCTGCGGCCCACCTCGATGTAGTAGCCGTGCACCCGGTTGTAGCCGACCTTGAGGCTGGCGATGCCCGAGCGCTCGCGCTCGCGCCCCTCGAGCTCGAGCAGGAACGCGTCGGCGTTCTCGCCGAGCGTCCGCAGCTCGTCGAGCTCGGCGTCGAAGCCCGGCGCGATGACGCCGCCCTCGCGCAGGTGCACGGCCGGGGTCTCGGGGAGCGCGCTGGCGAGCAGCGCATGGATATCCGGCTGTGCGCCGGCCTGGCCGGCCAGGCGCTCGATGAGCGGGGAGTCGAGCTCGGCCAGGAGGGCCGCGAGCTCCGGCAGCAGCGCCAGCGTGTCGCGCAGCGCCGCGAGGTCGCGTGGGCGCGCCGAGCCCAGCGCCACGCGCGCGAGGATGCGCTCCACGTCGCTCACCCCGCGCAGCAGCTCGTGGATGCGGTCCTGCCCGCGGCGCTCGAGCAGGGTGGCGATCGCGTGGTGGCGCAGCCTCAGGGGCTCGCGCTGGCGCAGCGGCCGGGTGAGCCAGCGCCGCAGGCAGCGAGCGCCCATTGCCGTGGCGGTGTTGTCGAGGACCGCGAACAAGGTGTGCTGGCCGCGGCCGCTCAGGCTGGAGTCGATCTCCAGGTTGCGCCGGGTGGCGGCGTCCATCTGGATGGTGTCGGCGGCGTGCTCCACACGCAGGCCGCGCACGTGCGGCAGGGCGCTGCGCTGGGTCTCGGCGACGTAGTGCAGCAGGCTTCCGGCCGCGGCGATCGCCGCGCTCAGCGCGGCACAGCCGAAGCCCTCCAGGTCGCGGGTGCCAAAGTGCTCGCACAGTCGCCGCTCGGCGCTGGCGGGCTCGAAGTGCCAGGGGGGGCGCGCCGTGAGCCGGTGCTCGCGGCCCAGTGCTTCCGACCACCCTTCCTCCTCGGGGACCAGGATCTCGGCGGGCCGCAGGCGCTCGATCTCGCCGAGCACGGCGGACATCTCGGCCAGCTCCTGCACCGCAAAGCGCCCGCCCGCGAGGTCCAGGGCCGCGATTCCGTAGGCGTCGCCCGTCCGTGCCAGGGCCAGCAGGATGTTGTCACGGCGCTCCTCGAGCAGCGATTCCTCGGTCACCGTGCCGGGGGTGACGACGCGCACCACCTGACGCGCCACCGGGCCCTTGGAGCTCGCCGGATCGCCGATCTGCTCGCACACCGCGACCGACTCGCCGACCCGCACCAGCCGGGCAAGGTAGTTTTCCACCGCGTGCACGGGCACGCCGGCCATCGGGATAGGCGCCCCGGCGGACTGCCCGCGGCTGGTCAGGGTGATGTCGAGCAGGCGGGCGGCGCGCTTGGCGTCGTCGTAGAAGAGCTCGTAGAAGTCCCCCATGCGGTAGAACACCAGGATATCGGGGTGCTCGGCCTTGATGCGCAGGTACTGCTGCATCATCGGCGTGTGCGAGCTCAGTTCGGTTTCCGTGACCGCCATGGTCCCTCGATCGGCCGCGCCCGCGGGGGCGCGTCGCCTGCCGGCCGGTGCGTCGACGGCCGCGTCGTGGCTCGGAATTCCTGAATCCAGCGGGGGCGCGGCGGCAAGCCGCCCGTCTGCGCGGCCGCGCGCCGCGCGGGCCCGGATTATAGCAGGGCGGGGGGGCTCGCCATGTGCGTCTGCCAGCCCCAAAAAAAGCGCACGGGAATCAGGGAGTAATCAATTTGCGCCGGCGGCCGCTAAGGGTAGTTAGGCGACCGCGCTGGCGTCTCGCGGTTGCCTTTGCAGGCTTTTGAACTCGCGCTTACGGGGGGTTGTCTAGAGGTTAGCGGGCACCACGATCTGAGCACGGACGCATCCGGAACAGCCGGCCCGGGAGGTTCGATTCGACAACGCAGACTCGTCGAGGGCTTGACCATGGCACAGCACAGCAGCGAATTCGCCGATCTCATCGCCAAAGACAGAGCAACGCGCTCCAGCGAGCGCTGGAGCGGCACACTCATCGAATATCTCGATGTCGTCAAGAAGGATCCGTCGCTCTCCCGCCTTGCCCATTCGCGCATGCACGAGCTGATCACCGCGCGTGGCGTACGCGAGCTGGGCGCGACCGACGATCCGCGCGTCAAACGCCTGTTCGGCGACGAGGTTGTGAAGGTCTACGATTTCTTCGCCCCCGAGTTCTTCGGCATCGAGCAGACCATCGCCCAGATCGTGCGTTATTTTCAGTCCGCCGCCATGCACGGCGAGGAGAGCCGCCAGGTGCTCTACCTCATGGGGCCGGTGGGCTCCGGCAAGAGCTCGCTGGTCGAGAGCCTGCAGTCGGGGCTCGAGCGCGCCGATCCGATCTACGCCATCGCCGGCTGCCCGATCCACGAGGAGCCGCTGCACCTGATCCCTCGGCACCTGCGCCCGGAATTCGAGAAGATGCTCGGCGTGCACATCGAGGGTGACCTGTGCCCGGTGTGCCGCTACCGGCTGAAGAACGAGTTCGGCAGCAAGTACGAGGCAATGCCGGTCGAGACCATCGAGTTCTCCAAGCGCGACCGCCGCGGCGTCGGCGTCGTTCCGCCGGTCGATCCGAACAACCAGGACACCTCGGTGCTGATCGGCTCGGAGGACATCTCCAAGCTCGACATGTACTCGGAGGGCGACCCGCGCGTGCTCGATCTCAATGGCGCGTTCAACGTTGGCAATCGCGGCATGGTCGAGTTCATCGAGGTGTTCAAGAACGAGACCGAGTACCTGCACGCGATGATCACGGCGACGCAGGAGAAGTTCGTGCCGGCGCCGGGGCGTCACGGGACCGTGTACGTGGACACGGTGATCCTCGCGCACTCCAACGAGGCGGAGTGGCAGCGCTTTCGCGCCGACAACACCAACGAGGCGATCCTCGATCGCATCGTTGTGGTGAAGGTGCCCTACAACCTGCGGCTTAGTGAAGAGGTGAAGATCTACAAGAAGATACTCGGCAAGTCCGACTTCGAGGCCCACATCGCGCCCAACACCCTGGAGGTGGCGTCGATGTTCGCGATCCTCTCGCGCCTGGAGCCGAGCCCGAAGCTCGACCTGATGACCAAGCTGCGTCTCTACAACGGCGAGGAGGTGGTCGAGAAGGGGCGCACCAAGAAGATCAGCGCACGCGAGCTGCGCGAGGACGCCAAGTCCGAGGGTATGGACGGCATCTCCACGCGCTTCATCATGAAGTCGATCGACAACGCCCTGACCAGCAATCCCGAGTGCATCAACCCGATCAACGTGCGCGAGGCGATGGTCAACATGGTCAAGGCGGCGGATCTCGCCGACGACGTGCGCAAGCGCTACCTGGAGTTTCTCCAGGACACCATACACAAGGAGTACCTGGAGATCCTGGAGAAGGAGATCACCAAGGCCTTCGTCTACTCCTACCAGGAGCAGGCCGAGTCGCTGTTCCAGAATTACCTCGATCACGCCGAGTCGTTCGTGAACAAGACCAAGGTCAAGGACAGCAACACCAACGAAGAGCTGGAGCCCGACGAGGATTTCCTCAAGTCCATCGAGGAGCACATCGCGATCATCGGCTCGGCCGCCGACGGCTTCCGCCAGGAGGTCATCGCCTACCTGTGGGCCGGCCAGCGGCGTGGCGAGAAGATCACTTATCAGAGCTACGAGCCGCTCAAGGGCGCGATCGAGAAGAAGCTCATGAGCTCGGTGCGCGAGATGAGCCGCGTGATCACCAAGGCCCGGACCCGCGACGAGGACCAGAAGCAGAAGTACGACGCCATGGTCCAGAACCTGCTCGAGAACGGCTACTGCGAGCACTGCGTGGACGTGGTCCTGAAGTATGCGGCCAACAACCTGTGGAAGGACTGAGAACGGAAGCCGGCGCGGCACATCGGTCGTGAGCGAGGCAGCACCGGCAGGCGGCACGAGAAGGGGCTGAGAACGCCATGGCCGAGACGATCTTCCGACCCTACTCCTCCTCGGATTCGCTGCGCTCGGATCGCAGCGCCGGCGATCGCCAGCGCCATCGCCGCAAGGTGCTCGAGTCGATCCGCGAGAACATCGCCGATCTGATCGCCGAGGAGGCGATCATCGGGCAGTCCAGCGACAAGGTGATCAAGATCCCGATCCGTTCCATCCGCGAGTATCGCTTCGTGTTCGGCGAGAACACTCCCGGCGTCGGTGCCGGGGACGGCGAGACCGAGGAGGGCCAGGTGGTCGGGCGGGCGCGCGGCGGGCAATCCGGCCCGGGACCCGCGGGCAACCAGCCCGGGCTCGACTACTACGAGACCGACGTCACGCTCGATGAGTTGGTCGGGATCATGTTCGAGGATCTCGAGCTGCCCGATCTCGAGCGCAAGGCGCTGCGCCAGGTGCTCGCGGAGCGCACCAGCAAGCGCCGTGGCGTGCGCCAGGTGGGCATCCACGTGCACCTCGACAAGAAGCGCTCCGCGCGCGCACGGGTGCGCCGCAAGCTGGCGACGCGTCGCGACGAGGTGGCCGGCGCCGAGCGCGAGCGCTTCCCGTTCCACAAGGACGATCTCAAGTTCCGCCACCGGGTCCCGGACCTGCGGCCCTCGTCCAACGCCGCGGTCATCTGCATCATGGACACCTCGGGCTCCATGGACATCATGAAGAAGTACCTGGCGCGCAGCTTCTTCTTTCTCCTGCACCGCTTCGTGTGCACGCGCTACCAGAACGTCGAGCTGGTCTTCATCGCCCATCACACCCAGGCGCGCGAGGTTAGCGAGGGCGAGTTCTTCCACAAGGGCGAATCGGGCGGAACCATGATCTCCTCCGGCTACAACAAGGCGCTGGAGGTCATCCGCGAGCGCTATCACCCGGAGCTGTGGAATCTGTACGCCTTCCACTGCTCGGACGGCGATAATTTCTCCAGCGACAATGCCGAGGCCATCAAGGCGGCGAAGGCGCTGTGCGAGGTCTGCAACCTGTTCGGCTACGGCGAGATCAAGCCCTACACCCTGCACTACGAGAGCTCGCTGCTCGAGGAGTTCGGCGCGATCGACTCGCCGAACTACCAGGCGGTGCTGATCAAGCGCAAGGAGGACGTGTGGCCGGCGTTCAAGTCGCTGCTCAGCCGCGAGCGCCTGCCGGAGGGCGCGGAGGCGTGAGCGGGGTCCTGTGCTGATGGACGGCGCGGTCGAAATCACGGACCTGGAGCACTGGGACCGGGCGATCCAGGAGCGGGTCGCGGAGTTCGGGCTGGACTGCTACCCGCAGGAGTTCGAGGTCTGCGATCACCTGCAGATGTTCAGCTACATGGCCTATTCGGGCATGCCCGCGCACTACCCGCACTGGTCCTACGGCAAGTCCTACGAAAAGATCCGTACCATGTACGATCACGGGGTCTCGGGGCTGCCCTACGAGATGGTGATCAACTCCAACCCCTGTCTGGCCTATCTGATGCGCGAGAACTCGCTCGCCCTGCAGGTGCTGACCATTGCGCACGTCTACGGCCACAACGACTTCTTCAAGAACAACTTCACCTTCCGCCACACCAGGGCGTCACGGACCCTGGAGTCGTTCAAGCTCCATGCCGAGCGGGTGCGCGAGTACGCGGAGGATCCCTCGATCGGGCGCGAGGCCGTGGAGCAGACCCTCGATGCCGCGCACGCGCTCTCGCTGCAGCTCGGGCGCAACCGTGCGCTCCGGCGCCGCTCGCCCCAGGAGCAGCGCGATGCCGCGCTGGCACGCTCCAGACCGCCCGAGGATCCGTTCCACGCCATTCACAAGCGCCGCGAGAGCAGCGAGCCGGAACTCGACCGCGTGCCCCTGGAGCCCGACGAGGATCTGCTGGTGTTCGTGCGCGATCACAACACCTACCTCGCCGACTGGCAGCGCGACCTGCTGACGATCGTCTACGAGGAGGCGCTGTACTTCCTGCCCCAGATCGAAACCAAGATCATGAACGAGGGCTGGGCGAGTTTCTGGCATCGAACCATCCTGCAAAGCCTCGATCTGCCGCAGAGCCTGCACATGGAGTTCCTGGTGCATCACAACCAGGTGGTGCGCCCGATCCTCGGCGAGCTCAACCCTTACCATCTCGGGTTGCGAATCTGGGACGACCTGGTGGCGCGTTTCGGCGGCAGCGAGCCGAACCCCGGCGGCGTGGGCGAGCGGCCCAGTCGCGAGGCGCTGGCGAAGCTTCTCGAGGTGCGCGAGGTGGACCGCGACGTCTCCTTCCTGCGCCGCTTCCTCAGCCAGGAGCTGGTGCGCGAGCTGGATCTCTTCGAGCACCAGGCGCGGGGCAAGGAGCAGGTGGTCACGCACGTGGCCGACGAGCAGGGTTGGGAGGAGGTCAAGAGCACCCTGCTCAGAAACGTCGGCATGGGTGCGGTGCCGGTGATCAAGGTCGAGGATGCCGACCATGCGCGCTCGCGCACCCTGTATCTCAAGCACTACCACGACGGGCGCGACCTCAAGCTCGACTTCGCCGAGAAGACGCTCGAACACCTGCACCGCCTGTGGCAGCGCCCGGTGATGCTCGAGAGCGTTATCAACGAGCGCGCGGTGTTGTTATCCTTCGACGAGGATGGCTTCGACACCCGCGAGCTGAAGAAGCGCAAGCGCGAGCACTGACCCGGCCGCGGGCGCGGGCGTGCGGACCCAGCGGCCGTGAACCGACCCCTCTTCGATTCCCCTGCCGACTCCGATCTCCACGCCCTGGCCGGGCGCGTGGGCGAGGCGCTGCACGCCCGGGGCCTGGCGCTGGTGGTGGCGGAGTCCTGCACCGGCGGCTGGGTGGCGAAGCTGATCACCGACTGGCCTGGCAGCTCGGGCTGGTTCGAGCGCGGCTTCGTCACCTACTCGAATGCCGCCAAGAGCGCGCTGCTCGGAGTCGATCCCGCCCTGCTCGCTGCGCACGGTGCAGTGAGCGAGGCGGCGGTGCGGGCGATGGCCGAGGGCGCACTGGCAAGGAGCGCGGCGCAGCTGGCGGTGGCCATCAGCGGCGTGGCCGGGCCCGACGGCGGTACCGCGGACAAGCCGGTCGGCACCGTGTGGCTGGCCTGGGCCGTGCCCGGCAGCGTGGTCGTGCGGCGCGAGCACTTCGCGGGCGACCGCGATGCGGTTCGGCGGGCGGCGGTCGCGGCCGCGCTGCGCGGCGTGATCGATGTCCTCGCCGCCGCCGGCTGAGCGCGAGCGGCTGTTTCTCGCCCTGTGGCCGGACCCCGGCCTGCAGCGCGCGATCGAGCGCGCCGCCCGCGAGGCCGTGCGCGAGACCGGGGGCCGGCCGGTCCCGGCGGAGAATCTCCACATCACGGTGCTCTTTGTGGGCTCGGTCGAGCGCGAGCGGCGGCACTGTCTGGAGCAGGCGCTGGCCGCGCGCGGCGATCTTCGCGCGTTTAACGTAGAGCTCGATCGGCTGGGCTACTGGCGGCGTCCGCGCGTGCTCTGGCTCGCGCCCACCCACGTGCCCGAGGCGCTGGAGGAACTCGCGGCTGCCCTGCGCGCGGCGGCTTCCGGCTGCGGCTTGGCGACCGAGAGTCGCCCGCTGCGCCCGCACCTGACGCTGGCGCGCAAGGCGCGCCGGCGCGGCGATGCGCAAGCGCTCGGCGAGGCGCTGTGCTGGCCGGTGGACCGGTACTGCCTGGTGCGCTCGCAGACGCTACCCGAAGGGGCACGCTACGAATCGATCGGCGAGTGGCCGTTGGCTTGAGCGGGGTCGGGTACGACCCGGCGGCGCCCAGCCAACGATCGTTTGAGTCCTCACTATACTGCGTGCATGGGCACGCGCAGCCGAGCGGTATCCGTCGATGCCGCCGCCACCCGGGAGCGGATCCTGGACGCGGCCGAGGGGAGCTTTGCCGCCCGGGGCTTCGGCGGGGCCTCGCTGCGCGCCATCACCGCCGGGGCGGGCGTCAACCTGGCCGCGGCCAACTACCACTTCGGCTCCAAGGCCGGGCTGCTCGAGGCCGTCCTGCGCCGCCGCATCGAGCCGCTCAACGCCGAGCGCCTGCGGCGCCTCGCCGCGCTCGTCGGGCCGCGTGGCGGGGCTACGGTGGCCGAGATCCTGCGCACCTTCATCGATCCGCTGCTGGCGCGCGGACGCGAGCGCTCCCTGGGCGGCGCGACCTTCCTGCGCCTGCTCGGGCGCTGCTACGCGGAGCCCGACGCCACCGTGCGCGCGCTGATGCCGGGGCTGCACCAGGAGGTGAAGCTGCGCTACGGGGAGGCGTTCGCGCTGGCCCTGCCGGCGCTTGCGCCCGAGGATCTCTTCTGGCGCATGCACTTCGCCCTCGGCACGGTCGCCTACGCCATGGCCAGCACCGACGCGCTGCGGTTGTTGGAGAACTGCCCCTACTGCGACCCCGGCGACGTCGAGGGCACGGCCCGGCGGCTAGTGGCCTTCCTGGCGGCCGGCATGCAGGCGCCGCAGGCGTGATTGGCGTGCGCTTGACTACACTTGAACAAACGTTTGATGCCCGGGGGGAGGGAATCGAAGCGAGGCCACGGGGCAACCCCGCCCCGGCGCACGCGGAGCGGACACGGGCCCGCGGCCGGGATGGTCGCGCGCCCGGGAACTGGAGGAGGCAATGAGCAGCGGCTTGCTGTGGGTCCTGGCGGCCCTCGTCGGCGTGTGGGCGCTCGCGTACCACAACGCCCGCGCCTGGGTGTGGGCGGCCGGGCTGACCGTGCTGGTCCTGATGCTGCCCCGTTTCGGGCTGGTTTCCGACGGCGCGGCCTTCCTGCTGCTGGTGCTGGTCGCGGCGATGGTGACGGCGCTCGCGGTGCCCAGCCTGCGCCGGCGCCTGATCACCGATCGGCTGCTCGGCCAGTTTCGCCGCGTGCTGCCGGAGCTCTCGCGCACCGAGCAGGAGGCCCTCGCCGCCGGAACCGTGTGGTGGGAGGGCGAGCTCTTCGGCGGGGCCCCGAACTGGCGGCGGCTGCTCGGCTTTCCTGCTCCCGGCCTGAGCGACGAGGAGCGCGCCTTTCTCGACGGGCCGGTCGAGGAGCTTTGCGCCCTGATCGACGATTGGGAGGTCACCCACCGGTTGAAGGACCTCTCGCCCGAGGCCTGGGCGTTCATGAAGGCGAACGGCTTCTTCGGCATGATCATCCCCAAGCGCTACGGTGGCCTGGAGTTCTCCGCGCTCGGGCACTCGGCGGTGGTGGTCAAGCTCTCCAGCCGCAGCCTCACCGCCGCCGTGACCACCATGGTGCCCAACTCGCTGGGGCCGGCGGAGTTGCTGCTGCACTACGGCACCGAGGAGCAGAAGGAGCATTACCTGCCGCGGCTCGCCCGTGGCGAGGAGATCCCCTGCTTCGCGCTGACCGGCCCCACCGCGGGCAGCGACGCCTCCTCGATGCCCGACAGCGGCGTGGTGTGCCGGGGCTCGTTCGGGGGCAAGAAGAACGTGCTCGGCATTCGCCTGAACTGGAACAAGCGCTACATCACGCTGGCGCCGGTGGCCACCGTGATCGGGCTGGCCTTCCGCCTCTACGATCCCGATCACCTGCTCGGCGAGGAGGAGGACGTCGGCATCACCTGCGCGCTGGTGCCCGCCGACACCCCGGGCGTGGTGATCGGGCGGCGCCACCAGCCGCTGAATGCCGTGTTCCAGAACGGCCCCACCCAGGGCCGCGACGTCTTCATTCCCGTCGAGTGGATCATCGGCGGGCCGGAGCAGGCCGGCAACGGCTGGCGCATGCTGATGGAGTCGCTGGCCGCGGGACGCTCGATCTCGCTTCCCGCGCTCAGCGTCGGCGCGGCCAAGGTCGCGAGCCGCGCCACCGGCGCCTACGCGCGGCTGCGCCGCCAGTTCCGAACCCCGATCGGCAACTTCGAGGGCGTGCAGGAGCCGCTGGCGCGCATCGCCGGCGCCACCTACCTGATGGACGCGGCGCGCACGCTCACGGCCGGCGCGGTCGATCTGGGCGAGAAGCCGGCGGTGGCCTCGGCGATCGCCAAGTACCACCTCACCGAGTTGATGCGCCGCGTGGTCAACGACGCCATGGACATCCACGGCGGTTCGGGGATCTGTCTCGGGCCGCGCAACATCCTCGGGCGCGCCTACCAGGCGCTGCCGATCAGCATCACGGTCGAGGGTGCCAATATCCTCACCCGCAGCATGATCATCTTCGGCCAGGGGGCGATCCGCTGCCATCCCTACCTGCTGCGCGAGATGGACGCCGCGCGCGACCCCGATCAGGAGCGCGGCGCGGCCGAGTTCGACCGCGCGCTGTTCGCCCACATCGCCCACGTCGCCCGCAACGCCGCGCGTGCCCTGTTCTACGGGCTGGGCGGCTGGCGCCTGGCGCGGGTTCCCGACGGCGGGCCGATCCGCAGGTACTTCCAGCAGTTCACGCGCCTCAGTGCCGCCTACGCCTTTCTGGCCGACGTGGCCATACTCAGCATGGGCGGGGACCTGAAGCGCCGCGAACGCCTCTCGGCGCGGCTCGGCGACGTGCTGAGCTACCTCTATCTGGGTTCGGCCGTGCTCAAGCGCTTCGTGGACCAGGGCCGGCCGGCGAGCGACCTGCCGATGGTGCACTGGGCCTGCGCCCACAGCCTGGCGCGGGCCGAGAAGCGCATGATCGAGACGGTGGTGAACCTGCCCATGCGCGGGCTATCGCGGCTGCTGCGCGGCTGGCTGTTCCCGGCGGGGCGCACCTTCCACCGCCCCGGCGACCGGCTGGATGCCGAGGTCGCCGCCGCCATCCTCGGCTTCTCCGGGCGGCGCACGCGGCTCACCGAGGGGCTCTACATCCCCGACTCGCCGGACTCGCCGCTCGGGCGCCTGGAGGCGGCGCTGACCATCGCCGGGAGTGCCGAGGAGACCGACAAGAAGCTGCGCAAGGCGGTGCGCGAGCAACGCATCGAGAAGGGCGACGAGGAGGCCGAGATCGCCGCCGGCGTGGAGCAGGGGCTGATCAGCGAGGAGCAGGCCGCGCAACTCAGGGAGTTCCACGCCCTGGTCTGGGAGATCATCCAGGTGGACGATTTCCCCGCGGATTTCGCTGAAGACGAGGAGGAGGCCGCGGCATGAGCGAGGCGTCCAAGGCGCTCAACAAGCGCGCGGCCTACGTGGTCGATTTCGCGCGCACGCCCTTTCTCAAGGCGCGCGGCGGTCCGGGGCCCTTTGCCGGCAGCGACCTGGCGGTTGCCGCGGGCAGGACGCTGCTCGCGCGCCAGCCCTTCGAGCCGGACGCGCTCGACGAGGTGATCCTCGGCTGCATGATCCCCGGCCCGGACGAGGCCAACATCGGGCGCGTGGTGGCGCTGCGCCTTGGCTGCGGGGCCGGTGTCACGGGCTGGACGGTGCAGCGCAACTGCGCCTCCGGCATGCAGGCGATCGACAGCGCGCTGCGCAACATTGCCGCCGGGCGATCGCAGCTGGTGCTGGCCGGCGGGACCGACGCCATGAGCCACTCGCCGGTGCTGCTCGGGCGCGCAATGGTCGAGTGGCTGGCCGCCTGGCAGACGGCGCGCTCGCTGCCGGCGCGTCTCGGCGCGCTCGCGCGGCTGCGGCCGCGGCACCTGGTGCCGGTGATCGCCCTGCTTCGGGGGCTCACCGACCCGGTCGTGAACCTGTCCATGGGCCAGACCGCGGAGATCATCGCGCGGCGCTTCGGCATAGGCCGCGAGCGCATGGACGCCTTCGCGGTCGAGAGCCACCGGCGCCTCGCCGCGGCCCAGGAGGCGGGAGTGCTGGGCGGGATCGAGCCGATCTTCGATGACAAGGGCGGGCACTACCTCGCCGACGACGGCGTGCGACCGGACTCCAGCGTCGAGAAGCTGGCCAAGCTCAAGCCGGTCTTCGATCGCCCCTTCGGCAATGTGACCGCGGGCAACAGCGCCCAGATCACCGACGGGGCGGCCTGGCTGCTGCTCGCCTCGGGCGAGGCCGTCAAGCGCCACCAGCTGCCGGTGCTCGGGCGCATCGTGGACGTGAACTGGGCGGGCGTGGACCCGGCCGAGATGGGGCTGGGGCCGGCGCACGCGGTCCCGCCGCTGCTCAAGCGCCACCGGCTGCGCCCGGAACGCATCGACTACTGGGAGATCAACGAGGCCTTCGCGGCCCAGGTCCTCGCGGTGCTCGCGGCCTGGCGCGATCGCGACTACAGCCGAGATGTCCTCGGGCTCGGCGCGGCGTTCGGGGAGATCGATACGGCGCGTCTGAACGTGGACGGCGGCGCGGTGGCCCTCGGGCACCCGATCGGGGCGAGCGGGGCGCGCATCGTGCTGCACGTGCTCGACGTCCTGCGCCGCAACAAGGCGCGCTACGGCGTGGCCAGCCTGTGCATCGGCGGCGGCCAGGGCGGCGCCACCCTGGTCGATGCCGCGGGGGCCGCGTGATGGGCGCCAAGGGCTACCGGCACTGGGCGCTGGCGCGCGATGCCCACGGTATCGCCTGGGCAAGCCTGGATCGTGCCGGCGCGGGCGCCAACACTCTGGCGATCGAGGTGCTGGAGGAGTTCGACGGCCTGCTCGCCGAGCTTTCGGCCGACGCGCCCAGCGGGCTGGTGATCCGCTCGGCCAAGCCATCGGGGTTCATCGCCGGGGCCGACGTGCACGAGATTGCCGCGGTCACCGAGGTCGACGATGCCGAGCGCTTGGTGCGGCGCGTGCAGGCGATCTTCGATCGGCTCGAGGCGCTGCCCTTCCCGACGCTGGCGCTGATCAAGGGTTTCTGCCTCGGCGGCGGCGTGGAGCTCGCGCTCGCCTGCCGCCACCGCATCGCCGAGGATAGCCCCGCCACCCGGCTCGGCCTGCCCGAGGTCATGCTCGGCTTCCATCCCGGCTGGGGCGGCACGGTCCGGCTGACCCGGCTCATTGGGGCGCCGGCGGCGCTCGATCTCATCCTCAGCGGTCGCACCGTGGACGCGCGCCGCGCGAAGAAGCTGGGCCTGGTCGATCACGCCGTTCCCGAGCGGCTGCTCGAGCACGCCGCGCGCCAGATGCTGCTCGGTGGTGCGCGGCCGCGCCGACCTGGCCTGGTCGCGCGGCTCAGCAACCAGGAGCCGGCGCGCAGCCTGATCGCGCCGCTCATCGAGCGCAAGCTGCGCCAGCGTGCGCGCCGCGAGCATTACCCGGCGCCCTTCGCCGCGCTGGAGCTGTGGCGCCGCCACGGCGGCGATCGACGCCGCATGCAGGAAGAAGAGGCACGCTCGGCGGCACGGCTCGCGCTGGGCGAGACCGCGCAGAATCTCATTCGGGTCTTCATGCTGCGCGAGCGCCTGCGCGCGGCCGGCAAGGAGACCGCCGCCGGCCCCGTGCGGCGGGTCCACGTGGTTGGCGCCGGGACCATGGGCGGGGACATCGCGGCCTGGTGCGCCCTGCGCGGCCTCGAGGTCTCGCTCCAGGACCGCGCGCCGCAGTACCTGGGGCCAGCGATCGCGCGCGCCCATGCGCTCTTTGCCCGCAAGCTCAAGCAGCGCCACCTCGTGCAGGGCGCGATGGACCGGCTGATGCCCGATCCGCAGGGCTACGGCGCCGCCCGCGCCGATCTCGTCATCGAGGCGGTGATCGAGGATCTGGGCGTAAAGACCGAGCTCTTCCAATCCCTGGAGGCGCGCGCACGGCCCGAGGCGATCCTGGCGACCAACACCTCGAGCATTCCGCTCGAGGAGATCGCCGCCGGCATGAGCGATCCCAAGCGTCTGGTCGGGCTGCACTTCTTCAACCCGGTCGCCAAGATGCAGCTGGTGGAGGTGGTGCGTGCGGCGGGCACCGCGCGCGAGACCATCGAGCGCGCAGCGGCCTTTGTGCGCGCCATCGACCGCCTGCCGCTGCCGGTGCGCAGCGCCCCGGGCTTCCTGGTCAACCGCCTGCTGATGCCCTACCTGATGGAGGCGGTGGCCCTGGTGGCGGAGGGCGTGGCGCCCGAGGCCGTGGATGAGGCCGCGCGGCGTTTCGGCATGCCACTGGGGCCGGTCGAGCTGGCCGACACGGTGGGGCTCGACATTTGCCTCTCGGTCGCGCGGGTGCTCACCGGGCATTTCGGCGGCGAGGTGCCGGGGCAGCTCGAGGCGCTGGTCGCGGCGGGCAAGCTCGGTCGCAAGTCCGGCGCCGGTTTCTACAGCTATGCGAAGGGTCGGCGCACGGGCAGGAAGAAGGCGCCGCAGGAGATCGACCGTGAGCTCGCCGAGCGCATGGTGATGCGGCTTCTGAACGAGGCCCAGGCCTGCCTCGAGGAGCGCGTCGTCGAGGACGCGGATCTCCTGGACGCAGGGATGGTGTATGGCGCGGGGTTCGCGCCGTTTCGCGGCGGCCCCATGCACTACCTGGCCGCGCGCGGGCGCGAGCAGGTCTTGGCGCAGATGCTCGAGCTCGCCGAGCGCCACGGCGAGCGCTTCCAGCCGCATCCCGCGCTGGCGGGCGGCTAGGGTTCGGGAGCGTCGGCGCCGAAGGCGCCTGATCGGTCTCAGCGCATCGAGCGAGGAGAGGGGAGAGCGGCATGTCAGCAGCACGAGGCAAGGTCAGCGTGGTCACACCCGAGCAGGCGGGCACGCTCGGCGGGCTTTTTCGCGAGAGGGTTGCGCGCACCCCGGATGCCGTCGCCTACCGACACTTCGATCCCGGCAGCGGCACCTGGCAGGACACCACCTGGGCCGAGATGCAGCGCCACGTCGCCCGTTGGCAGGCGGCGCTGGGCGGCGAGGGGCTCGCGCCCGGCGATCGCATCGGCATCATGATGCGCAACTGCCGCGAGTGGGTCATGTTCGACCAGGCGGCGCTGGGCCTGGGGCTGATCACCGTGCCCGTCTACGCCGATGATCGCGGCGGCAACGTCGCCTACATCGCCAAGGATGCCGAGGTGCGGGTGCTGTTCATCGGCGGCGAAGAGGAGTGGGAGCGCATCGAGCCCGTGCGCGCGGAGCTCGCCAGCGTGAAACACATCGTTTCGCGCGACCGGCTCGAGAACACCGGTGGCGAGGAGCGGCTGGTCGCGCTCGAGGACTGGTTGCCCGCGGGCGAGCACGAGCTTCAGACCTCGGATGCCAGCCCCGAGGAGCTCGCCAGCATCGTCTACACCTCGGGCACCACGGGCTTCCCCAAGGGCGTGATGCTGAGCCACCGCAACATCCTCAGCAATGCCGGCGTCGGCGCCGAGCTGGTCGACCTTGGCCCGGAGGACACCTTTCTCTCCTTCCTGCCGCTTTCGCACACGCTCGAGCGCACCGGCGGCTACTACCTGCCGATGGTGGTGGGCTCGACCGTAGCGTACGCGCGTTCGATCCTGGATCTCGCCGAGGATCTGCAGACCATCCGCCCGACGGCGCTGATCAGCGTGCCGCGCATCTACGAGCGCGTCTATGCGCGCGTGCAGGCAGGGCTGGAGGAGAAGGGCGGCTTCGCGAAGAAGCTCTTCACCCTGGCGGTCGCGGTGGGCTGGGCGCGGTTTCTGAACGCGCAGGGGCGCGGGCCCTGGAAGCCGAACTTCCTGCTCTGGCCGCTGCTCAACGCCCTAGTGGCGAAGAAACTGCTCGCGCGCCTCGGCGGCCGGCTCAAGGTGGCCGTGAGCGGCGGCGCGCCGCTAACCCCCGACATCGCGCGCACCTTCATCGGGCTCGGCGTGCCGATCCTGCAGGGCTACGGGCTCACCGAGACCTCGCCGGTGATCTCGGCCAACACGCTCGAGGACAACGTGCCCGAGAGCGTGGGCAAGACCGTGCCGGGCGTGGAGGTCAAGATCGCGGCGAACGAGGAGCTCTGGGCACGGGGGCCGAACGTCATGCTCGGTTACTGGAACAATCGCGAGGCGACCGAGCGCGTGCTCGACACCGAGGGTTGGCTGCACACCGGCGACAAGGCGCGCATCGACGAGGCCGGCCACATCTACATCACCGGGCGCCTCAAGGAGATCATCGTGCTCTCCAACGGCGAGAAGGTCTCGCCAGCCGACATGGAGATGGCGATCGCCATGGATCCGCTGGTCGAGCAGGTCATGGTGATCGGCGAGGGCCGGCCCTACCTCAGCACGCTGATTGTGCTCGAGGGCGAGGCCTGGGGCGCGCTCGCCCGCTCGCTGGGCGTGGACGCCAAGGACGAGCAGGCGCTCACCGATCAGCGGGTGCAGGAGGCGGTGCTCGGGCGCATTGCCGAGCAGGTGAAGCTGTTTCCCGGCTACTGCCAAGTGCGGCGCGCCTATCTCACGCTTGATCCGTGGACTATCGAGAACGGGCTGCTCACGCCGACCATGAAGCTCAAGCGCAACAAGGTCCTGGAGGCGCTCGCCGAGCCGGTCGAGGAGTTGTACGTCGGGCACTGACAGGACTCGACTACGCGCGGGCGCCCGCGGCGTGGCGATAGAGATTTTTGAGGTTCAGTTGTAGAACACACCACCGGAGTGGGAGGAGCAACAATGAGAAATCGTAAACTGGTTCAGGCCCTGTGCGTCGCGGGTGTCGCCGCCGCGACGACGATGTCCGGCACCGCGGCGGCGTCGGGCTTCGCCCTAGTCGAGCAGAGCGTGAAGCAGGTCGGAAGCGCAATCGCTGGCGGCGCCGCGTCCGCCGAGGATGCGACGACGATCTTTTTCAATCCCGCCGGCATGATGCGCCTTGACGGCAAGCAGTACGTGCTAGCGGGGCACGTCGTTGTGCCGTCCTCGAAGTTCACCGGATCCGCGACTACCAATCCGGCATTACCGGTCGGTGGGAATGCGCCAATCTCCGGAGGACTGGGCGGTGACGCAGGAGGTCCGGCCTTCGTGCCAAATTTCTACTATATGCGAGACCTGTCGGAGACCATGAAGTTCGGTTTCGGCGTTAACGTCCCGTTTGGGCTTACGACGGACTATGACGATGGCTGGGTCGGCCGGTACCACGCGTTGAAGTCCGAGCTGAAGACCGTCAACCTGAATCCGTCCATCGCATATAGAGTGAACGATAAGCTGTCGCTCGGCGCCGGAATTAGCGCTATGTTCGCGGAAGCGACGTTGACTAACGCTGTGGATTACAGTACGTCGTGTTTTGGATTGCCAGGTGGTCTGGCGGCAGGCTGTGGCGCGGCTGGTTTGGCGACACCAGGCTCGCCCGCTACTGACGGGGCTGTATCCGTCAACGGCGACGACTGGGGCTTTGGGCTGAACTTAGGCTTGTTGTACGAGGTTTCCGCCGCAACGCGTGTGGGTATTGCGTACCGTTCCTCTGTGGAACAAAAAGTGGAAGGTACCGCGGACTTCACCGCTCCCACCGGTCTTGCTCCCTCTGCGCAGCTCACGGCGCTCAACGCTGCCCTCGCGGATACAGCGGCAACTGCGAAAGTTGAGCTGCCCGAAACGGTCTCGCTCAGTGTCCTTCATCAGTTGAACAGCAAGTGGGACCTGATGGCGGATGTGACCTGGACGAAATGGAGCAGATTTGACGAGCTTCGAATCCAGTTCGCAAACCCGCTGAAGGCAGATACCGTGCAGCCGGAGAACTGGGACGACACCTACAAGTACTCCGTCGGTGTAAATTATCGACACAACAACAATTGGACCTGGAGAGGCGGTGTCGCATTCGATCAGACGCCCGTGCCAAATGCGGCTGACCGCACACCACGCATTCCGGATGAAGATCGCACTTGGCTCGCGGTGGGATTCACCTACGTGGCATCCGCCTCGATGACGTTTGATTTCGCGTTCGCCCATCTCCTTGTGGATGACCCCGCAATCAATACGGTTGACGCTTCATTTGGTCATATTCTCTCCGGCACCTATGAGGCGGATGTAAACATCGTCAGCGCCCAGCTGACCTGGAGCTTCTAGACCGGCGCCTGGAAAGCACTTGAATGGCAGAGGCCGGGCGCGAGCGCCCGGCCTCT
>JBFKOE010000002.1:0-30776 GCA_041629015.1 Gammaproteobacteria bacterium | reverse complement strand
TTTATTTTCGCACCACGGACGTGACCGGGGCGTGTGATCTGCCCGAGGGCACGGAGATGGTGATGCCGGGTGACAACGTGAAGATGACGGTGTCTCTGATTGCCCCGATTGCGATGGAAGAGGGGCTTCGGTTTGCGATTCGCGAGGGCGGACGCACCGTGGGCGCCGGAGTCGTCGCCAAGGTTATCGAGTAATGGCAGCAGGCAGTCAGAAGATTCGGATTCGCCTCAAGGCGTTCGATTACCGACTGATCGATCAGTCGGCGAGGGAGATCGTGGAGACCGCGCGGCGCACCGGTGCGACCGTGCTCGGACCGATCCCGCTGCCGACCAAGATGGAACGTTTCACGGTGCTGGTATCCCCGCACGTCAACAAGGACGCGCGCGACCAGTACGAGATTCGCACCCACAAGCGCCTCATGGACATCGTCGACCCGACGGAGAAGACGGTGGATGCGCTGATGAAGCTCGATCTGGCCGCGGGTGTGGATGTTCAGATCAAGCTGAACTGATTTGCCCGATTCGACCCCGGTGGGTCGGCGCCGCCCGGCGTCGGCGAGATCGGGGAAGCGCGAACGGCGGTCTTCCGCCGCAGAACTAGGGTTGTTGAGCAATGGCGATTGGCATAGTCGGTCGTAAGCGCGGCATGACGCGCGTGTTCACCGAGGACGGCGTATCGGTGCCGGTCACGGTGATCGAGGTCGAGCCCAACCGGATCACCGGCGTGCGCAGTTCGGACGTCGATGGTTATCGTGCCCTGCAGGTGACGGTCGGCACCCGGCGACCCTCGCGGGTCAACAAGGCCGCCGCCGGACACTTCGCGAAGGCGGGGGTGGAGGCCGGTCGCGGTCTGTGGGAGCTGCGCCTGGCGGATGACGAGGAGAGCGAACTCGAGCCGGGCGCGGAGTTGAAGGTCGATGTCTTCGAGGCCGGGCAGAGGGTTGACGTGATCGGGACCAGTATCGGCAAGGGTTTCGCCGGCGTGGTGAAGCGGCACCATTTCCGGATGCAGGACGCGACCCACGGCAATTCCCTGTCGCATCGGGCGCCGGGCTCGATCGGCCAAAACCAGTCGCCGGGACGCGTGTTCAAGGGCAAGAAGATGGCGGGCCAGATGGGCAACGCGCGGCGCACGGCCCAGAACCTCGAGGTGGTGCGCGTGGATCCCGAGCGCAATCTGCTGCTGATCAAGGGCGCGGTGCCGGGTTCGCGGGGCGGCGACGTGATCGTCCGGCCCTCGGTGAAGGCTTGAGGAGAGAAGCATGGAGCTGAATCTCCAGACCGTGGGCAAGAAGAAGGGCGGCGCCATCGAGGTGGCCGACGCGGTGTTCGGGCGCGAGTTCAACCAGGCGCTGGTGCACCAGGTCGTGGTCGCCTACCTTGCCGCGGCGCGCACGGGAAGCAAGGCCCAGAAGAGCCGCTCGGCGGTCTCGGGCGGCGGTGCCAAGCCCTGGCGCCAGAAGGGCACGGGGCGGGCCCGCGCCGGGACGATTCGCAGCCCGCTGTGGCGCGGCGGCGGCGTGACCTTTGCGGCCGCCCCCCGCGACTACAGCCAGAAGGTCAACCGCAAGATGTATCGTGGCGCCGTGCGCTCCATCCTTTCCGAGCTGGTGCGCCAGGGGCGACTGATCGCGGTCGAGAGCTTCGAGCTCGAGGGCCCGAAGACCAAGATGCTGGTGGATCGTCTCAAGGAGCTCGGTCTGCGCCAGGCCTTGATCGTCAAGGACGAGCTCGACGAGAACCTCTACCTCGCGGCGCGCAATCTGCCCGGGGTCGATGTTCGTGACGTGGTCGGGCTCGACCCGGTGAGCCTGGTCGGGTTCGACAAGGTGGTGATGACCACGGACGCGATCAAGCGCCTGGAGGAGCAGCTCGCATGAACGACGAACGGCTCATGAAGGTGCTGCTCGCGCCGATCGTCACCGAGAAGAGTGCGGGCCTATCGGAAAGCAGTCGCCAGGTGGCCTTTCGGGTGCTGAAGGACGCGACCAAGCCGGAGATCCGGGCGGCGGTCGAAAAGCTGTTCGAGGTCAAGGTGGCCGGGGTCCAGGTCGCGAACATGAACGGTAAGCGCAAGCGGTTTGGCGCCAATTCGGGACGGCGCAGCAACTGGAAGAAGGCCTATGTGACCCTCGAGGCAGGTCACGAGATCGACTTCATGGGTCAGGCCTGAGGCGCGCGCAGCCTAGCAGCGGATGAGAAACCATGCCTGTCATTAAAGCAAAGCCAACTTCGCCCGGACGCCGCTTTGTGGTCAAGGTGGTGGAACCGCAGTTGCACAGCGGTGGGCCGCATGAGCCCCTGGTGCAGAGCAAGAGCAAGTCGGGCGGGCGGAACAACAACGGTCGGATCACCACGCGGCATCGCGGCGGTGGTCACAAGCAGCGCTACCGGGTGATCGATTTCAAGCGCGACAAGGAGAACATTCCCGGCAAGATCGAGCGCCTGGAGTACGACCCGAATCGCAGCGCCCACATTGCCTTGGTGCTCTACGCGGATGGCGAGCGCCGCTACATCATCGCCCCCAAGACGGTGCAGGTGGGCGCGCAGATCCATAGCGGGTCCGATTCCCCGATCAAGCCGGGAAATTGCCTGCCGTTGCGCAACATTCCCGTCGGCACGCTGGTGCACTGCGTGGAGATGCAGCCCGGAAAAGGGGCGCAGCTCGCGCGCAGCGCCGGGACCTCCGTGCAACTCGTTGCGCGCGAGGGTCAGCACGCGACCCTCCGCTTGCGCTCCGGTGAGATGCGCAAGGTCCACACCGATTGCCGGGCAACGGTCGGCGAGGTCAGTAACTCGGAGCACAACCTGCGCTCACTGGGCAAGGCCGGCGCGAAGCGCTGGCGCGGGGTGCGCCCGACGGTGCGTGGCGTCGCCATGAATCCGGTCGATCATCCTCATGGCGGGGGCGAGGGCCGCTCCTCGGGCGGGCGCCACCCGGTCTCGCCCTGGGGCGTGCCGACCAAGGGATTCAAGACCCGCAGCAACAAGCGCACGGAGAAGATGATCGTGCGGCGTCGTAACAAGAAGTAACGGACAGGGGTAAGTTAAAGTGCCACGCTCAGTTCGCAAGGGCCCTTTCGTGGACCTGCACCTTGCCAGGAAGGTGGATCAGGCGCGCGCGAGCAACAGCAAGCGTCCGATCAAGACTTGGTCACGCCGTTCGATGGTCCTGCCGGACATGGTTGGACTGACGATCGCCGTCCACAACGGGCGCCAGCACGTGCCGATCCTGGTCAGTGAGAACATGGTCGGGCACAAGCTCGGGGAGTTTGCGCCGACGCGCACCTTCCGCGGGCATGCCGCGGATCGGAAATCGAAGTAAGTAGTCGGCTACGGGGATATTGAAGATGGAAGTCGCGGCCAAGCTACGATTTGCGCGAATCTCGCCTCAGAAGGGCCGGCTGGTCGCCGACCAGGTTCGCGGGCTGCCCGTCGACCGGGCGCTCAACGTCCTGCGATTCAGCCCCAAGAAGGGTGCGGCGCTGATCCGCAAGGTGCTCGAGTCGGCAATCGCCAACGCCGAGCACAACGAGGGCGCCGACATCGACGAGCTCAAGGTTGCGAAGATCCTGGTCGACGAGGGCCCGACCTACAAGCGCATGCATGCCCGGGCCAAGGGCAGGGGTAACCGGATTCTGAAGCGGACCAGCCACATCACGGTGGCGGTTTCGGACAAGTAGAGCGAGGCAGGAATGGGTCAGAAAGTACATCCCACAGGTATCCGGCTCGGTATCGTCAAGGATTGGACGTCGACCTGGTACGCGGACTCCAAGCGGTTCGCGGACTACCTCAATACGGACCTTGCGGTGCGGGATTTCTTGCGCAGGAAGCTGGCGCAGGCGTCGGTAAGCCGCATTCAGATCGACCGGCCCGCCAACACCGCGCACATCACCATTCATACGGCGCGCCCCGGTGTCGTCATCGGCAAGAAGGGCGAGGACATCGAGGCGCTGCGCAAGGAAGTCGCCCGCCGGATGGCTATCCCGGTGACGATCAGCATCGAGGAGATCCGCAAGCCGGAGCTGGATGCGCAGTTGGTGGCCGAGAGCGTGGCCCAGCAGCTCGAGCGTCGAATCATGTTTCGCCGCGCGATGAAGCGGGCGGTGACCAACTCCATGCGCCTGGGAGCGCAGGGAATAAAGATCAACGTCGCCGGACGGCTCAACGGTGCCGAGATCTCGCGCAGCGAGTGGTACCGCGAAGGGCGCGTGCCCTTGCATACCCTGCGGGCGGACATTGACTACGGCTTGGCGGAGGCGAAGACCACCTACGGCGTGATTGGCGTCAAGGTGTGGATCTTCAAGGGCGAGGTGTTCGGCGAAGACGAGCAGGCCGCCGACGGCGCCGACAAGACGGCCGCGAGCTAGGGAGAATCGGGGTCATGCTGCAGCCCAAGAGAACCAAGTTCCGCAAACAGCAAAAGGGGCGTAACCGGGGTGTCGCTCAGGTGGCGAGCCGGGTGAGCTTCGGGAGCTTCGGCATCAAGGCGACGACCCGCGGTCGCATCACGGCGCGCCAGATAGAGGCCGGACGGCGGGCGATCACGCGGCACGTAAAGCGCGGCGGAAAGCTCTGGATTCGGATCTTCCCGGACGTGCCCATTACCAAGAAGCCGGTCGAAGTCCGCATGGGTAAGGGCAAGGGCAACGTCGAGTACTGGATCGCCCAGATTCAGCCGGGGCGCATGCTGTATGAGATCGAGGGTGTGACGGAAGAGATCGCGCGCGAGGCCTTTCGCCTGGCGGCGGCCAAGCTTCCGGTCCAGACCTCCTTTGTGGCACGGACGGTGATGTGATGAATGCAAGCGATTTGCGCGGCAAGTCTCGAGTTGAGCTGCAAAAGGAGCTCGTGGGCCTCTTGCGCGAGCAGTTCAACCTGCGCATGCAGCAGGGCTCGGGCCAGCAGCCGCGCCCGCACCTGTTTTCGCGTGTGCGCCGCGACATCGCTAGAGTCAAGACGGTGCTGAATGAGAAGACCGGGGGTGAGTCGTGAGCGAGACCGCGAAGATTTCGCGCACCCTGACGGGGCGTGTCGTCAGCGACAAGGCAGACCGCACCATCACGGTGCTGGTGGAGCGGCGGGTACGCCACCCGATTTACGGCAAGTACATTCGTCGTTCGACCAAGCTGCATGCGCACGACGCCGAGAATGATTGCCGCGAGGGCGACGTTGTTGAGATCGAGCAGTGCCGTCCGATCTCGAAGACCAAGGCCTGGCGCCTGGTGAAGGTATTGGAGCGGGCCAGCTGAGTTGCGCTCAGCTGGCACTCTACGAGCGGTTTATCGCGGACTTAATGGATTCTGGCCATGATTCAGATGCAGACGACCTTGGAGGTTGCGGACAACAGCGGTGCTCGCAAGCTTCAGTGCATCAAGGTTCTCGGCGGCTCGAAGCGCCGCTATGCGCACGTGGGTGATGTAATCAAGGTCTCGGTGAAGGAGGCCATTCCGCGGGGCAAGGTGAAGAAGGGCGAGGTGTACAACGCCGTTGTGGTCCGTACCCGCAAGGGGGTGCGCCGCTCCGATGGATCGGTGATCAGGTTCGATACGAACGCGGCGGTGCTGCTTAACAACCAGCTCCAGCCGATCGGAACGCGCATCTTCGGGCCCGTGACGCGGGAACTGCGCACCGAAAACTTCATGAAGATCATTTCGCTGGCTCCCGAAGTGCTGTGAGCCGCGGGGCGTAGGCGGAGACGGAAAATGCGCAAGATCAGGAAGGGCGACGAGGTGATCGCGATCGCGGGCCGCGACAAAGGCAAGCGCGGCACGGTCCTTCGAGTGCTGGAAGACAAGCTCGTGGTGGAAGGCGTGAACGTCGTCAAACGTCACGTGCGCCCTAACCCCAATCGGGGCGAGACCGGCGGAATCATCGAGAAAGAGGCGCCGATTGAGATTTCCAACGTAGCGCTCTTCAACCCGATCACCAAGCGAGGCGACCGGGTGGGTGTTCGAGTGCTCGAGGACGGACGCAAGGTGCGGTTCTTCAAGTCCAACGGCGAAGTCGTGGATGTCTGAGCAAGGCTGGATGATTAATGATGGCTAGGTTGCAGCAGTATTACCGCGAAACGGTCGTGCCCCAGCTCATTGAAAGGTTCGGCTACAAGAGCCCGATGCAGGTGCCGCGGATCACGAAGATCACGCTGAACATGGGCGTGGGCGAGGCAACCGGCGATCGCAAGTTGATTGACCACGCGGTCGAGGACATGACGAAGATCGCCGGTCAGAAGCCGGTGGTGACGAAGGCACGCAAGTCGGTGGCCGGGTTCAAGATCCGCGAGGGCTGGCCCATCGGTGTCAAGGTAACGCTGCGCCGGGAACGCATGTTCGAGTTCCTCGATCGTCTCATCAGCGTGGCGATCCCGCGAATTCGCGATTTCCGTGGCCTCAACGCGCGGGCCTTCGACGGCCGCGGCAACTACAGCCTGGGCGTGCGGGAGCAGATCATCTTCCCGGAAGTTGATTACGACAAGATCGATACCCTGCGGGGCCTGGATGTAAGCATCTCGACCACTGCCCGCACGGATGAGGAAGGACGCGCCTTGCTCGAGGCGTTTCGCTTCCCCTTCAAGAGCTGAGGAATCGAAACAGATGGCGAAGAAATCAATCGTCGCGCGCGAGCGCAAGCGGGAGCGGGTGGCAAGCAAGTACGCGGCCAGGCGCGCCAAGCTCAAGGCCATGATCAAGAGCGCTGCCGTGAGCGATGAAGACCGGTTTGCCGCGATCGAGCAGCTGCAGAAGCTGCCCCGCGACGCCAGCCCGGTCCGCGGGACGCAGCGCTGCCGGGTCACGGGCCGGCCAAAGGGCGTATACCGCAAGTTCGGGCTCGGGCGCAACAAGTTGCGGGAGGCCGCGATGCGTGGCGACATTCCCGGCCTGGTCAAGGCAAGTTGGTAGAAATGGTCGCAAGTGGCGCGTAATGGAAGCTCCCTTTGAGCTGCCGGCAACGCAAACTCCCGACTCGAAACTCGCAACGCGAAACAGGACCCCGGAACTGAAGTCATGATGACAGACCCGATCTCGGATTTCCTTACCCGCATCCGTAACGGACAGTCGGCGGGCAAGCAGGAAGTCGTCGTCCCCGCGTCCAAACTCAAGGCCGCGATCGCCAAGGTCTTGGAGGCCGAGGGCTACATCAATGGGTACAGGGAGCACGAGCTGGAGGGCAAGCCAGTCATCTCTGTGGCGCTCAAGTACTGCCAGGGGCGCCCGGTGATCGCGCTTCTGCAGCGGGCGAGTCGACCGGGGCTGCGCCGCTACACCGGCAAGGGCGATCTTCCAAAGGTGGATGGGGGCCTGGGGGTGGCGATCATCTCGACGCCGCGGGGCGTGATGACGGACCGCGAGGCGCGCAAGACAGGCCAGGGCGGCGAAGTCCTCTGCTACGTGTCCTGAGCAGGTATAAGAATCATGTCGCGAGTTGCAAAGAATCCGATTTCCATCCCGGCCGGGGTCGAGGTGAAGCTCGGCGCAGACTCGATCACCGTGAAGGGCAAGAACGGCCAGCTGGAGCATTTCGTGCCGGATCGAGTGGCGATCAAGAATGAGGGCAACGTCCTGAGCTTCGCGCCGCGCAGCGGGGCGGCGCAGGAGTGGGCGATGGCCGGCACCATGCGCGCGCTGGTCAACAATATGGTGTTGGGGGTCAGTCAGGGTTTCGAGAAGAAGCTGCAGCTTGTGGGCGTGGGCTATCGCGCGCAGTCGAAGGGCAAGGTGCTGGATCTGACCCTGGGTTTTTCACACCCGGTCAACTACAAGGTCCCGGAAGGCATAACCATCGAGACCCCGAGCCAGACGGAAATCGTGGTCAAGGGTATCGACCGCCAGAAGGTGGGCCAGGTGGCCGCCGAGATCCGCGCTTACAGGCCGCCCGAGCCGTACAAGGGCAAGGGTGTTCGATATGCGGACGAGCACGTGGTCCGCAAAGAAGCGAAGAAGAAGTAGGGTTAAGGTATGGAAAAGAAGATCACACGCCTGCGTCGCGCGCGGCGCACCCGGTGCAAGATCAGCGAGCTCGGCGTCTATCGTCTAACCGTGCATCGCACACCGCGCCATATCTACGCTCAGGTGATCGCGCCCAACGGTTCCGAGGTCGTCGCCAGCGCGTCTACGGTGCAGAAGGACCTTCGCGGCGGGATCAAGTACACGGGCAATAGCGAAGCCGCCGCGGTGATTGGCAAGGCCATCGCCGAGCGCGCCAAGGCCAAGGGTATAGGCAAGGTGGCCTTTGATCGCTCGGGCTTCAAGTACCACGGGCGCGTCAAGGCGCTCGCCGAGGCGGCGCGGGAAAACGGACTCGAATTCTGAGGTTTGACTGATGGCGAACATGAACGTACAGCCCAACGGCGACGGCCTGCGCGAGAAGCTGGTGACGGTGAATCGGGTGGCCAAGGTGGTAAAGGGTGGCCGCATCTTCGGCTTCTCCGCGCTGACAGTCGTCGGTGACGGTGAGGGCCGAGTCGGTTTCGGGCAGGGGAAGGCCCGCGAGGTTCCGGTGGCGATTCAGAAGGCCATGGAGAAGGCGCGCAAGAGCATGCGCCACGTCCGCCTCGACGGGACGACCCTGCAGTACGCCATCACCGCCCGGCACGGCGCGGCGAAGGTCTACATGCAACCGGCATCGAAGGGTACGGGGATCATCGCGGGTGGCGCCATGCGGGCGGTGTTCGAGGTGCTCGGCGTGACCGACGTGCTGGCCAAGTGTATCGGTTCGCGCAACCCGGTCAACGTGGTGCGCGCGACGGTGCGCGGGCTGACGGAGATGACCGACCCCGAGCAGATCGCTGCCAAGCGCGGCAAGTCGGTCAAGGAAATGATGGAATAAGTCATGGCCAAGCCGAAGACCATCAAGGTGACTCTGGTGCGCAGCGTGACCAAGCGGCTGGCGGGCCACAAGGCCTGCGTCGCCGGCCTGGGCCTGCGCCGCATGCACCAGACCGTCGAGCTGAGCGATACCCCGAGCACCCGCGGCATGATCAACAAGGTGTCCTACCTGCTGAAGGTCGAGGAGGCCTGAGATGCGATTGAATACGCTTAAGCCCGCCGCGGGCAGCAAGCCGGTTGCGAAGCGCGTCGGACGTGGTATCGGCTCCGGCCTGGGTAAGACTGCTGGTCGTGGGCACAAGGGTCAGAAGTCGCGCGCCGGCGGCTTTCACAAGGTCGGGTTCGAGGGCGGGCAGATGCCGTTGCAGCGGCGCCTGCCGAAGGTGGGGTTCGCCTCGCGCAAGGCCGGCAAAACGGCCGAGATCCGGCTGCATGAGCTGGCCAAGGTCGAGGCCGAGGTGATCGACCTCCCGGCGCTCAAGCAGGCCGGTATCGTGGGTCAGGCGATCGAGCGCGCCCGGGTGATCGCATCGGGCTCCCTGGAGAAGGCGGTGACCGTGCGCGGGCTAGCGGTGACCAAGGGCGCACGCCAGGCCATCGAGGCGGCCGGCGGCAAGATCGAGGACTAAGTGGCCACCCAGAAACCAAAGCTAACCGGCGGGCTTGCCGACATCGGCAAGCTGAGCGAACTCAAACAGCGACTGCTGTTTGTGCTGGGGGCGTTCCTCGTCTTCCGCATCGGTGCGCACATCCCAGTGCCTGGGATCAACCCGGAGGCGCTGGCGCAGCTTTTTGAGCAGCAGCGCGGAACCATCATCGACATGTTCAACATGTTCAGCGGCGGTGCGCTCAGCCGGCTGAGCATCTTCGCGCTCGGCGTGATGCCCTACATCTCGGCCTCGATCATCATGCAGCTGCTCACCGTGGTGGTCCCAAGCCTGGAGCAGCTGAAGAAGGAGGGCGAGTCCGGGCGGCGCAAGATCACGCAGTACACGCGCTACGGCACCGTGGCGCTCTCGACCTTCCAGGCGCTAGGGGTGTCGATCGCCCTTCAGGGGCAGGCCGTGGCCGGTGGCTCGGTCGTCATCAGCCCCGGGGCGGGATTCCTGTTCACGACTACCGTGACGCTGGTGACCGGCACGCTGTTCCTGATGTGGCTGGGCGAGCAGGTGACCGAGCGCGGGGTCGGCAACGGCATCTCGCTGATTATCTTTGCCGGCATCGTGGCCGGCCTGCCCTCGGCCGTCGGCGGCACCCTGGAGCTGGGTCGCACGGGCGAGCTGAACGTGCTGGCGATCCTGTTCCTGTTCGCACTCGCGATCGCGGTGACCGGTTTCGTGGTCTTCGTCGAGCGAGGACAGCGCAGAATCCCGGTCAATTATGCCAAGCGCCAGCAGGGGCGGCGGCTCTACGCGGGCCAGTCGAGCCACCTGCCGCTGAAGCTCAACATGGCCGGCGTGATACCGCCGATCTTTGCCTCGAGCATCATCCTGTTCCCGGCCACGCTGGGCGGCTGGTTCGGTAGCGCCGAGGGCATGGGGTGGCTGCGCGATCTTACCGCGACCCTGTCGCCGGGACAGCCGCTCTACATCGCCTTCTACTCGGCGGCGATCATATTCTTCTGTTTTTTCTACACGGCGCTGGTGTTCAACTCCAAGGACACCGCGGACAACCTGAAGCGCTCGGGGGCATTCATCCCGGGCATCCGACCGGGAGAGCAGACCGGGCGTTACATCGACACCGTGATGACCAGGCTGACACTCGCGGGTGCACTGTACATCACGGCGGTCTGTCTGCTGCCGGAGTTCCTGATCCTTTACTGGAACGTACCCTTCTACTTCGGCGGCACGTCGCTGCTCATCATCGTGGTCGTGGTCATGGACTTCATGGCGCAGGTGCAGGCGCACATGATGTCGCACCAGTATGACAGTCTGCTGAAGAAGGCCAATCTCAAGGGTCAAGGCCGCCCGGGCGTGGTGCGTTGACGGTCGCGGTTGGCGGGAGATAGCAATGAAAGTTCAGGCATCGGTCAAGAGAATCTGCCGCAACTGCAAGATCATTCGGCGCCGCGGTGTGGTGCGGGTGATCTGCAAGGACGCGCGCCACAAGCAGCGCCAGGGCTAGTCGGCAGGCGGTTGAACAGGGGTTGATTAATCGGTAATCTCGCCCGTTTGGTTCGGGCGGGGCAGGCAGTTTCGGAGAGGCTTGGAATGGCACGTATAGCGGGGATCAACATCCCGGTCAACAAGCACACGGCGGTCGCCTTGACGTCGATCTACGGCATCGGGAGCTCACGGGCGCAGACGATCTGCTCCGCGGCGGGGATCAAGCCCGACGTGAAGATCCGCGATCTGACCGAAGACGAGGTCGAGAAGCTGCGCGGACAGGTCGCCAAGTTCGTGGTCGAGGGTGACCTACGACGCGAAGTATCGATGAACATCAAGCGCCTGATGGATCTGGGTTGCTATCGTGGCCTGCGCCATCGTCGCGGCCTGCCGCTGCGCGGGCAGCGTACGCGCACCAATGCCCGCACCCGCAAGGGTCCGCGCAAGCCCATCCGCAAGTAAGCGGTCGGACCCCTCGAGCTTACGATTCACTAGGATCAAACGTTCATGGCTAAGGTCAGCACTCGTTCCCGCAAGAAGGTGAAGAAGAACGTGGCCGACGGCGTCGCGCACGTGCACGCCTCGTTCAACAACACCATCATCACCATCACCGATCGCCAGGGCAATGCACTGTCCTGGGCTTCGGCCGGCGGCTCCGGGTTCCGCGGTTCGCGCAAGAGCACGCCGTTCGCTGCCCAGGTGGCAGCGCAGCGTGCCGGCGAGGCGGCACAGGAGTGCGGGGTAAAGAACCTCGAGGTCCAGGTCAAGGGCCCGGGCCCGGGCCGCGAGTCGGCTGTGCGCGCCCTCAACGCGATTGGCATGAAGATCACCAACATCACCGACGTCACCCCCATTCCACACAACGGTTGCCGCCCTCCAAAGCGGCGGCGCGTCTAGACGCGGGAACGGCCGGCGGAGAACTCAGCAGTGGCGAAATACACCGATTCAAAGTGTCGTCTGTGCCGCCGTGAGGGCGGCAAGCTGTTCCTCAAGGGCGAGAAATGCTTCACCAGCAAGTGCCCGGTGGAGAGCCGCCCCTTTCCGCCAGGGCAGCATGGACAGCGCCGCACGCGCCTTTCGGACTACGCTCTGCAGTTGCGCGAGAAGCAGAAGCTGCGCCGCACCTATGGGGTGCTAGAGCGCCAGTTCCGCGGTTATTACAAGGAGGCCGCGCGCCGGCGCGGCGACTCGGGTGCCAATCTGTTGCAGCTCCTTGAGGGTCGCCTGGACACCGTCGTGCATCGCATGGGTTTCGCGGCATCGCGCAGCGAGGCCCGCCAGCTGGTCCGCCACAACGGGATTGCGGTCAACGAGAAGCGGGTCAACATTCCCTCCTTCCAGGTCCGTCCCGACGACGTGATCGAGGTCCGGGAGCTTGCCAAGAAGCAAACCCGGATCCAGGCGGCGCTGGAGCTGGCGCAGCAGCGCGGGTTCGTGGACTGGATCGACGTCGACACCAAGACGATGCGCGGCGTTTACAAGTCGGTGCCCGAGCGTAGCGAGCTGCCGCCCGAGATCAATGAGCACCTGGTGGTCGAGTTGTACTCCAAGTAAGGAACCGGCGCTGGATTAAGTCGAGAGGATTGCAGATGGGTTCTGTTACCGAGTTTTTGAAGCCCCGCCTGGTGGACGTGCAGGCAAGCGGCGAGCGTCACGCCAAGGTCACCCTGGAGCCGATGGAGCGTGGCTTCGGCCACACGCTTGGCAACGCCTTGCGGCGCATCCTGTTGTCCTCGATGCCGGGCAGCGCGATCACAGAGGTTCAGATCGACGGTGTCTTGCACGAGTACACCTCGATCGAGGGTGTGCAGGAGGACGTGATCGAGATCCTGCTGAACCTGAAGAACCTCGCGCTTCGCATGCACGCCCGCGACGAGGCGGTGCTGAGCTTGAGCAAGAAGGGCCCCGGGGTCGTGACCGCGGGCGACATTCAGCTCGATCACGACGTCGAGGTCGTCAACCCGGAGCTGGTCATCGCTCACCTCACCAAGAGCGGCGAACTGAACATGCGTCTCACCGTCCGGCGTGGCCGCGGCTACGACCCGGCCAACACCCGCCAGCTGGCCGAGGGCGAGGACCGGCCGATCGGCGTCCTGCAGCTCGATGCCTCCTTCAGCCCCGTGCGGCGCGTGAGCTACACGGTCGAGGCGGCCCGCGTCGAGCAGCGTACCGACCTCGACAAGCTGGTCATCGACCTCGAGACCAACGGGACCATTGACCCGGAAGAGGCGATTCGGCGCGCGGCGACCATCCTGCAGGAGCAGCTCAGCGTGTTCGTCGAGTTGCACGGACGGCAGGACGCGGCGCCCAAGAGCGAGGAGCCGCAGATCGACCCGATCCTGCTGCGCCCCGTCGACGACCTGGAGCTGACGGTGCGCTCGGCGAACTGCCTCAAGGCGGAGAACATCTATTACATCGGCGACCTGATCCAGCGTACCGAGGTCGAGTTGCTGAAGACACCGAATTTGGGGAAGAAGTCGCTCACGGAGATCAAGGACGTGCTGGCCTCGCGCGGGCTGTCGTTGGGCATGAAGCTCGAGAACTGGCCGCCGCCGGGGCTGCGCGACGAGGAACTGGCTTCCTGACCCCCCGGGTTGGGCCGCCGACCGAAAGTGGGCTGAAGTCCGCCGCACGCTGGCGGGATAACTGGCTTAGGAATCAAACCCATGCGTCATCGTGAATCGGGCAGGCGCCTGAACCGAACGAGCTCGCACCGCAGCGCCATGTTCAAGAACATGACCGCATCGCTTGTGCGCCACGAGGTCATTAAGACCACCCTGCCCAAGGCCAAGGAGCTGCGGCGGGTGGCGGAGCCCTTGATCACCCTGGCCAAGACCGACAGCGTTGCCCGGCGGCGCCAGGCCTTCGCGCGCATCCGCGACAGGGAGGCGGTCGGCAAGCTCTTCGCCGAGCTCGGCCCCCGCTACAAGGACCGTCCCGGTGGTTACCTGCGAATCCTCAAGTGCGGCTTCCGTGCGGGCGACAACGCCCCCATGGCCCTGGTGGAGCTGGTGGACCGGCCCGAGAGCGAGGCCGCCGGCAAGGCCGCCGCCGAATAGCGCCGGCGTCCCGGGACGGTTTCCCGGGCGATGAGGGCGTCGCCGTAAACGAGCCGGGCCTTGGCGCCCGGCTTTCGTCATTTTGAGCCAGCCATCGGCCTGCTAGACTTGTGCCGGCGCCCAGCGCCGTCCGGGGCGGGCAAATGGCTTCGGGGGGATTACGATGCTCGTCTTGTTCACGGATTTTGGCCTGGCGGGTCCCTATCAGGGGCAGCTCAAGGCCGTGATCTACCGCCGCGCGCCCGGCATTCCGGTCGTCGACCTGTTTGCGGACGCGCCCAAGGCCGATCCGCGGGCGGCGGCCTACCTGCTGGCGGCGTATGCCTGGGAGTTCCCGCCCGGGACGGTGTTTCTGGCGGTGGTCGATCCCGGCGTGGGCATGAAGCGCAACGCCGTGGCCCTGCGGGTCGCCGGGCGCTATTTCGTCGGCCCGGACAATGGCCTGTTTCACGCCCTGGTCGCGCAGGCGCAGCGCGCCGAGGCTTGGGAGATCGGCTGGCGGCCCGAGCGCCTGTCGAGCAGCTTTCACGGCCGCGACCTGTTCGCGCCGATCGCGGCCGATCTGGCGCGCGGCCACTGGCCCGAGGCGATGTATCCGCTGGACAGCGCGGCGCTGCGCCGGGACTGGCCGATCGACCTTCCGGAGGTGGTCTACATCGATCACTTCGGCAACGCGCTCACCGGTCTGCGGGCGAGCGGCGTGGCCAAGGATCAGGTGCTGAAGATCAACGGCACCAGCATGCGCTACGCGCGCACCTTCGGCGAGGTGCCCGCGGGCACCGCGTTCTGGTACGCGAACGGCAACGGTCTGGTCGAGGTCGCGGTGAACCAGGGCAATGCCGCCGAGGAGATGAACCTCAAGGTCGGCTCGCCCGCGCGGGTGGCCTGAGCGCGGCCCCGCGCCGCGCCCCCTCGGGCCTGCGCTAGGCGCGCCGGCGGGCGGCCTCGCGCCCGAGCAGGGGGGCTAGATAGCGGCCCGTGATCGAATCCGGATCCTGGGCCACCTCCTCGGGCGTGCCCGCGGCCATGATCCGACCGCCCGCCTCTCCGCCGCCGGGGCCGAGGTCGACGATCCAGTCGGCCGTCTTGATGACATCCAGGTGATGCTCGATCACGACGATGGTGTTGCCGTGGTCGCGCAGCCGGTGCAGGACGGCCAGCAGCTGCTGGATGTCCTCGAGATGCAGCCCGGTCGTTGGCTCGTCGAGGATGTAGAGCGTGCGCCCCGTGTCGCGCTTGGAGAGTTCGCGGGCCAGCTTGACGCGCTGTGCCTCGCCCCCCGAGAGGGTGGTGGCGTTCTGGCCCAGGCGAATGTAGGCGAGGCCGACGTCGACCAGCGTCTGCAGCTTGGCGGCCACCGGCGGCACGGCGCCGAAGCAGGCCAGCGCTTCCTCGACGGTCAGGTCCAGCACTTCGCGGATGTTCAGACCCTTGTAGCGGATCTCCAGCGTCTCGCGGTTGTAGCGCTGGCCCTTGCACACGTCGCAGGGTACGTAGACGTCGGGCAGGAAATGCATCTCGACGCGGATCAGGCCGTCCCCCTGGCACGCCTCGCAGCGACCGCCGCGCACGTTGAAGCTGAACCGACCCGGTCCGTATCCCCGTGAGCGTGCCTCCTGGGTCGCGGCGAAGAGATCCCGGATCGGCGTGAACAGCCCGGTGTAGGTTGCCGGGTTGGAGCGCGGCGTGCGCCCGATCGGGCTCTGATCGATGTTCACCACCTTGTCCAGATGGGCGAGTCCCTCAATGCCCGCGCACGGCGCGGCCTCCGGCGAGGCCGCGCCGTTCAGCTCGCGCGCCGCGCGGGCGTGGAGCGTGTCGTTGACAAGGGTAGACTTGCCGGAGCCCGAGACGCCGGTGACGCAGGTGAGCAGTCCGACCGGCAGCTCGACGTCGATTCCCTTGAGGTTGTTGCCGCGCGCACCGCGCACCGCGAGCTGGGCGCCCGGCTGACACGGCGTGCGCAGCGGCGGCAGGGCGATCGAGCGCCGTCCGGAGAGATACTGCCCGGTCAGCGAGCCCGAGTGGGCCTCAATTTGGACGGGCGAGCCCTGGGCGACGACGTGGCCGCCGTGCACGCCGGCCCCGGGACCCATGTCGATGACGTGATCCGCGGTGCGAATCGCCTCCTCGTCGTGCTCGACCACGATCACCGTGTTGCCGAGGTCGCGCAGGCGCCTCAGCGTGGCCAGCAGGCGCTGGTTGTCGCGCTGATGGAGGCCGACCGAGGGTTCGTCGAGCACGTACAGCACGCCGACCAGCCCGGCGCCGATCTGGCTGGCGAGACGAATGCGTTGCGATTCGCCGCCCGAGAGCGTGTCCGCGCCGCGGTCCAGGGTCAGGTAGTCGAGACCAACGTCGACCAGGAAGCTGAGGCGGTCGGTGATTTCCTTGGTGATCTTGGAGGCGATCTCGCCCCGGCGGCCCGGCAGCTCGAGTCCCGCGAAGAAACCGAGCAGGTCACCGACCGGCTGGGCCGTCAGGTCCGGCAAAGTGCGCTCGGCCACGAACACGTGGCGCGCCGCCTCGAGCAGCCGGGTCCCGGCGCAGGCCTGGCAGGGCCCGGTGGCCAGATACTTGCCCAGCTCCTCGCGGACCACGTTGGAGTCGGTTTCGCGGTAGCGGCGTTCCATGTTGGGAATGATGCCCTCGAAGGTGTGCGCGCGCGTGATGCGGCGGCCGCGCTCGCTGAGGTAGCGGAACCGGATCTCCTCCTCGCCGCTACCGTAGAGGATCGCCTGGCGCACGCGCTCGGGCAGCTCCTTGAAGGGCGTCTCGACGTCAAACCCGTAATGCTCCGCCAGGGCGCCGATCAGGTTGAAGTAATAAGCGTTGCGCCGGTCCCAGCCGCGCACCGCGCCGCCCGCCAGGCTGAGGTGCGGCTGGGCCACCACCCGCGCGACGTCGAAAAAGGGCTTGCTCCCCAGGCCGTCGCAAACCGGGCAGGCACCGTGCGGGCTGTTGAATGAGAACAGGCGCGGTTCGAGCTCGGGCAGGCTGTAGCCGCACCTCGGGCAGGCGAAGCGGGCGGAGAACAGCAGCTCGGGCGCGGCGGGCTGGTCGATGAGCGCGACCCGCAGCACGCCCTCGGAGAGCGCCAGGGCCGTCTCCACGGACTCGGCCAGGCGGACCGCGATCTCGGGCCGGACACGCAGCCGATCGACCACCGCTTCCAGCGTGTGGCGGCGCTTGGGGTCGATGTGCGGCGGTGCGTCGAGATCGATCAGGCGACCGTCGAGGCGCGCACGTACGTAGCCGTCGCGGCGCAGTTCCTCGAGGACCTGGGCGTGCTCGCCCTTGCGATCCTCGACCTTGGGCGCGAGCAGCATCACGCGACTGCCCTGGGGCAGCGCCAGCACCTGGTCGACCATCTGGCTTACCGTCTGCGCTTCGAGCGCCGTCCCGTGGCTCGGGCAGCGGGGAATGCCGGCGCGCGCGTAGAGCAGACGCAGGTAATCGTAGATCTCGGTGACGGTGCCAACGGTCGAGCGCGGGTTGTGCGAAGCAGCCTTCTGCTCGATGGAAATCGCCGGCGAGAGCCCCTCGATGTGATCGACGTCCGGCTTCTGCATCACCGAGAGGAACTGGCGCGCGTAGGCCGAGAGGCTCTCGACATAGCGGCGCTGACCCTCGGCGTAGACGGTGTCAAAGGCGAGCGAGGACTTGCCGGAGCCGGAAATGCCGGTGATGACCACCAGCCGGTCGCGGGGCAAGGTGAGGTCGATGTTCTTGAGGTTGTGGGTACGCGCGCCGCGTATCTCGATACTGTCCATCGCCCGTGTCCGCTTGCCCGGCATCCCGTTATCGGGAGCGAAGATCAACCTGCTACTATACGGCCTTTTCGCCGCCCCACCCAGTTTGATTCAGACCCGCAATGGAGATCGAAAGCAGCGCAGGACCAATGACCGCGGCCGAGCGGCGCAGTGCCGGCGCGCTGGCACTGGTGTTCGGCTTTCGCATGCTGGGCCTGTTCATGATCCTGCCGGTCTTTGCCCTCTATGCCGAGCAATTGCGGCACGTGACCCCGGCACTGGTCGGGATCGCCGTCGGCGCCTACGGTCTCACACAGTCCGTACTGCAGATCCCCTTTGGGATGCTTTCCGATCGCCTCGGCCGCAAGCCCGTCATCGCGGCCGGCCTGCTGATTTTTGCGCTCGGCAGTGTCGTCGCCGCCCTGTCCGATTCGATCCAGGGCGTCATCGTCGGGCGCGCGCTGCAGGGCGCGGGTGCCGTGGCGGCCGCCGTGATGGCGTTGCTGGCGGACCTGACGCGGGACCAGCACCGCACCAAGGCGATGGCCTTCATGGGCGTGAGCATCGGCCTGTCCTTTGTAATCGCCATGGTCAGCGGCCCCCTGCTCGATCGCTGGATCGGCGTGGCGGGGATCTTCTGGACGACCGCGGCCCTGGCGCTTGCGGGCATCGCGATCGTGTACTGGGTCGTGCCCACGCCGGCGCGTTCGCAGCTGCACCGCGACACCGAGTCGGTCCCGGCGCAGTTCGCCGTGGTGCTGCGCGATCCGCAGCTGCTGCGCCTCGATTTCGGCATCTTCGTGCTGCACATGGTGCTGACGGCGAGCTTCGTGGTCTTGCCGCTTGCGCTGCGCGACGGGGCCGGTCTGGAGGCCGCGCGGCACGGTTACCTCTACCTGGTGGTGCTGCTGCTGGCGCTGCTGGCGATGCTGCCGGCGATCATCCTCGCGGAGCGCCGGGGATGGCTGAAGCCGGTCTTCCTGCTGAGCGTGCTGGGCGTCGGGGTGGCGCAGCTGATGCTGTGGCGCTGGCACGGCTCGCTGCTGGCGATTGCCGGCGCTCTATTCCTCTTCTTCTGGGCCTTCAACGTGCTGGAGGCCTCGTTACCGTCGCTGATCTCCCGCCGCGTGCGGCCCGACGGCAAGGGCACCGCGCTGGGCGTCTACTCCAGCAGCCAGTTTCTGGGCGCCTTCGCCGGCGGTGCGCTGGGCGGCTGGTTGAGCGGGGTGGGCGGGACCGGGAGCGTTTTTCTGGCCTGTGCCCTGGCCTGCGCCCTGTGGCTGCTGGCCGCGCGCCGCATGCAGGTCCCGGCCAAGCGCCACAGCCTGCTGCTGCGGGTCGGCGAGCTGGCCACGGACCAGGCCGACGCCCTGGCGCGGCGTCTGGCGGCGGTGCCCGGGGTGGTCGAGGCGATCGTCGTGCGCGATGAGGAGATCGCCTACCTGAAGGTCGATCCCGCCAACTTCCGCGAGTCGGGCCTGCGGGAAATCCTCGGCCAGCAGGCGTGATATCATGGCGCCTCGGCTGAGCAGCAGCGCATCCACAGTACACGCCGCCCGCGGGCGGCTTTGTCGTTGGGACGGGGGAGAACCATGGCGCGAGGCGTGAACAAAGTCATCCTGATCGGCAATCTGGGCAACGACCCGGAGGTGCGCTACATGCCGAGCGGCGGGGCGGTCACCAATCTGCGGATCGCCACCACCGATACCTGGCGCGACAAGCAGAGCGGGGAGCGCCAGGAGCAGACCGAGTGGCACCAGGTGGTGTTCTTCGGCAAGCTGGCCGAGATCGCCGGCGAGTACCTGAAGAAGGGCAGCCGGGTGTACGTCGAGGGCCGGCTGCGCACCCGCAAGTGGCAGGACAAGAGCGGCAACGACCGCTACACGACCGAGATCGTCGTCAACGACATGCAGATGCTCGACAGCCGCGGCGGCTCGGCGAGCTTCGACAACGAGCGCGGCTCCTCCGCCTCCAGCCAGGCGTCCTCCGGCGATTCGGGTCTCTCCGATTTCGACGACGACATTCCCTTCTGAAGACGCACGGCGGGCTGGTCCCGCCACGGCGCGCGCGGGCGCCCGCCGTACGGCGAATGCCGTAGCGCAACGCTCGGTTAAGTTATACTGACCGCCCGTCCGGCCAGCGGCCCGGCCCACGCATGATCCGCAAGCTCTATATCAAGACCTTCGGCTGCCAGATGAACGAGTACGACTCGGCGAAGATCGCCGAGCTGCTCGCCAGCGCGCGCGGGCTGGTGCGCACCGAGGAACCCGCCGAGGCCGACGTGCTGCTGCTCAACACCTGCTCGATCCGCGAGAAGGCGCACGAGAAGGTCTTCTCGCAGCTCGGCGTCTGGCGGGAGTGGAAGCGGCGTCGCCCGGAGCTGGTGATCGGCGTCGGCGGCTGCGTGGCGAGCGTCGAGGGCGAGGCCATCCGCGAGCGTGCCCCCCACGTGGACATGGTGTTCGGTCCCCAGACGCTGCACCGCTTGCCCGGCATGCTGGCGACGGTCGAGCGGGGCCGCGGCGCGGTGATCGACGTCAGCTTTCCCCGGATCGAGAAGTTCGACAGCCTGCCCGCGCCCCGTGCCGAGGGCCCGAGCGCCTTCGTCTCGGTCATGGAAGGCTGCAGCCAGTATTGCAGCTATTGCGTGGTCCCCTACACGCGCGGCGAGGAGGTGAGCCGCCCGCAGGCGGACGTCCTCGCCGAGGTGACCGAGCTTGCCGCGCAGGGCGTGCGCGAGGTCAACCTGCTCGGTCAGAACGTCAACGCCTACCGCGGCATCGGCCCCGGCGGCGAGGCCGCCGACCTCGCCGGCCTGATCCGGGCGGTCGCCGAGGTCGACGGAATCGAGCGCATCCGCTACACCACCTCGCACCCCGGCTGGGTCGGCGAGAGCCTGATCCAGGCCTATGCCGAGGTTCCCGAGCTGGTGGGGCACCTGCACCTGCCGGTGCAGAGCGGCTCGGATCGCGTCCTGGCGGCGATGAAGCGCGGCTACACGGCCCTGGAGTACAAGTCCACGGTGCGGCGCCTGCGCGCGGCCAGGCCTGGCATGACCATCGCCAGCGACTTCATCGTGGGCTTTCCGGGCGAGACCGAGGCGGACTTCCAGGCCACCCTGGATCTGGTCGAGGCCGTCGGCTTCGAGACCTCGTTCAGCTTCGTCTACAGCGCTCGTCCCGGCACGCCGGCCGCCGAGCTTGCCGACGAGGTGCCGGTCGCGGAGAAACGCGAGCGCCTGGCGCGCCTGCAGGAGCGGCTGCGCGCCTGCGCGGCGCGGGTCGGCGAGTCGCTGGTCGGCAGCGTGCAGCGGGTGCTGGTGGACCGGCCCTCGCGCAAGGATCCGCGCCAGCTCGCGGGCCGCGCCGAGTGCAACCGGGTGGTGAATTTCTCGGGTCCCGCCGAGCTGCTGGGCGGTTTCGCCGAGGTTCGCATCCGCGAGGCCCTGCCCAACTCGCTGCGCGGTGAGCTCGTCGCCCCAGTCCTCGACCGGGCCTGTGCCTGACCCTGTCCCTCCGTCCCCGCCGAATCAGCCCGCGAGCCGGGAGCTGGTGCTGGAGCCGGCGGACAACGCCCGCCTGGCCAATCTCTGTGGCCAGTTCGACGAGCACCTGCGGCTGGTGGAGCGTCGCCTGGGCGTGGAGATCAGCAACGTCGGCGGCCGGTTTCAAATCATCGGCGAGCCCCACGGGGTGGGTGCCGCGGCCCAGGCGCTCGAGAGCCTCTATGCCGCCGCGCGCGAGGAAGCGCTGACGCCGATGCGGGTGCACCTGTTCCTGAAGGACGCCGACGGCGGCCATGACGGTAGCGGGGACGAGGAGCCCCGCACGGTGCGCACCCGGCGGGTGCTGATTCGCGCGCGTGGCTCGAACCAGGCCCAGTACCTCGGCAACCTGGCCAGCCACGACATCAACTTCGGCATCGGGCCGGCCGGGACCGGCAAGACCTACCTCGCGGTCGCCAGCGCGGTGGACGCGCTGGAGCGCGAGCGGGTGCGGCGGCTGGTGCTGGTGCGCCCGGCGGTGGAGGCCGGGGAGCGGCTCGGCTTCCTGCCCGGCGATCTCGCGCAAAAGGTCGATCCCTATCTGCGACCGCTCTACGACGCGCTCTACGAGATGCTCGGCTTCGAACGGGTCGCCAAGCTGCTCGAGCGCAACGTCATCGAGATCGCGCCACTGGCCTACATGCGCGGGCGCACCCTAAACGAGTCCTTCATCATCCTCGACGAGGCCCAGAACACCACCGTCGAGCAGATGAAGATGTTCCTGACGCGCATCGGTTTCGGCTCGACGGCGGCGGTGACGGGCGACGTGACCCAGGTCGATCTGCCCGGCAACCGTCCCTCGGGGCTGCGCCACGTGGTCGAGATCCTGCGCGGGATCGAGGGCATTGCCTTCACCTTCTTCACCTCGCGCGACGTGGTGCGTCATCCTCTGGTGCAGAAAATCATCGACGCCTACGAGCGCGAGGACGCGCTAGCGTCGCCGCCCGCCGCGGGCGGTGAGCCGGGGTGAGCGTACCCGCGCCGCGCTCGCCCGGCGTCGAGGTGCAGCGCGCGACATCCAGGCGGGGCCTGCCGGCCAGCGCCCGGATTCAGGGCTGGGCGGGTGCCGCGCTCGAGCACTGCGGGCACGGCGAGGGCGAGCTGGTGGTGCGATTGGTCGATGCCGAGGAAGGGGCGGCCCTGAACCGCACCTATCGGCGCAAGGCGGGGCCGACCAACGTGCTGGCGTTTCCCTTCGAGCCCCCGCCGGGCGTCACCTCCGCCCATCTCGGCGACGTGGTGCTGTGCGTGCCGGTGGCGATCGAGGAGGCGCGGGCCCAGCGCAAGCCGCTGGCGGCCCACCTCGCGCATCTGGTGGTCCACGGGACCTTGCACCTGCTGGGGCTCGAGCACGGCGCCGATGCCGAGGCGCGGGCTATGGAAGAGCTTGAAATTCAAATCCTTGCCCGGCTAGGCTACTCCAATCCCTATGTCTTCTGAGAGTCCATGAGCGACGACCGACCCCCCCCTAGCGACGGGTCGCCGAATCGCAGTTCCTGGTGGCATCGGCTCAGCCACGCGATCCTGGGCGAGCCCCGCGATCGCGACGACCTGGTCGATCTGCTGCGCGACGCTCACACCCGGGATCTGATCGACAATCACTCCCTGGCGATGATCGAGGGCGTGCTCCAGGTCTCGGAGATGCGGGTGCGCGACATCATGATCCCGCGCGCACAGATGGTGGTCGTGGAGCGCGAGGCGGCCCTGTCCGACATCCTGCCGACGGTCATCAAGTCCGCGCACTCGCGCTTTCCGGTCATTGGCGACAGCCGTGACGAGGTCGTGGGGATTCTGCTGGCCAAGGATCTGCTGAGCTACTGCCAGCGCAGCGATCCCGAGTCCTTTCAGGTGCGCGAGGTGCTGCGCCCGGCGGTGTTCGTGCCCGAGAGCAAGCGCCTCGATGCCCTGCTGCGTGAGTTCCGCGCCAGCCGCAACCACCTGGCCGTGGTGGTCGACGAATACGGCGGCGTCGCCGGCATGGTGACCATCGAGGACGTGCTCGAACAGATCGTCGGCGAGATCGAGGACGAGCACGACTTCGAGGAGGAGACCCAGATCCTGGCCCGCAGCGACGGCAGTTACACGGTGCGGGCGGTGACGCCGATCGACGATTTCAACGAGCGCTTCGCCACGGCCTACCCGGACGAGGAGTACGACACCGTGGCCGGCCTGGTCCTCAAGCGCCTGGGTCACATGCCGCGGCGGGGCGAGTCGGTGCTGGTGGACCACTTCCGCTTCGAGGTCGTACGCGCCGACAGCCGCCGCATCCACCTCCTTCGCATGCACGTGCTGAGCGAGGAGGAACTCGCCGAGTTCCAGTCGGCATGACCGCCCGCGGGCGGTGTGCGCCGGTGCGCCCGCCGCGACCGAGCCGGCCTTGAGCGTCCCGGGGGCGCTGGCGCGGGGATGGCGCGGTGACGCCCTGGCGCTCGGCGCCGGCGCCCTCCTGACCCTCGCCTTTGCGCCCGTCGGGCTCTACCCGCTGGCGCCGCTCGTCCTCGCCGTTCTGGCCACGGTCTGGTCGGCGGCGGGGGCGGGGCGCGCCGCCTGGCGGGGCCTGCTGTTCGGTCTCGGCCAGCACGGCGTCGGCGCGTCCTGGATCTTCGTCAGCATCGAGCGCTACGGTAACACCGGGGTGGCGGTGGCGGGCGCGACCACCCTGGTCTTCGTGCTCTACCTGGCTGCCTACCCGGCCCTGCTCGGGTATCTCTGGCGGCGCCTGTTTCCCGCCGGCGGCACCGTCGCCCTGGTCGCCGTCCTGCCGGCGGGCTGGGTATTGCTGGAATGGTGGCGCGGCTGGTTCCTGAGCGGCTTTCCCTGGCCCGATCTGGGCTACAGCCAGATCGACGGCCCCCTCGCCGGCCTGGCGCCGCTGGTGGGGGTCTACGGCCTGAGCTGGGCAGTGGCGCTCAGCGGTGCCCTGCTGGTCTTGGTGACGCGCGCGAGGCGGCGTGTGCGCGCCTGGGCGCTGGCGGCGGGGAGCGTCCTGTGGCTGGGCTCCGCCGCGCTCGGCACGGTGGTGTGGACCTCGCCGGCGGGAGCACCGCTGCGCGTAAGCCTGATACAGGGCAACGTCGAGCAGTCGCTGAAGTGGGACCCCCGCCGGGCCGCCTCGATCCTCGAGACCTATCGCACGCTCAGCGAGTCGGAGTGGGGGCGGGAGATCATCCTGTGGCCGGAGACCGCGGTGCCTCACTTCCTCGACGAGGTCGAGGAGGGCTATCTGCGCGAGCTGCGCCGCCGCGGGGAGGTGAGGGGCACCGAGCTGGTGCTCGGGATTCCGGTGCGCGACCGGGATGCCGGTGCCTATTACAACGGCGTGGCGGTACTCGGCCCGCGCCCCGCAGTTTACCGCAAGCGCCACCTGGTGCCGTTCGGCGAGTACTTCCCGTTCCGGGCCGCGCTGCGCGGGCTCAACATTCTTCAGGTGCCGATGGCGGACTTCAGCGCGGGCGACGCCGAGCAGGTCCTGCCGTTGATCGCCGGGCACCCGGTCGGGATCTCGATCTGCTACGAGGTGGCCTACGGCGGGCTGATCCGCGTTGCCCTGCCGCGGGCGGCCTTCCTGGTGACGGTGAGCAACGACGGCTGGTTCGGCGACTCCCTCGGCCCGCACCAGCACCTGCAGATCGCCCGCCTGCGCGCCCTGGAGATGGGGCGCTTCATGTTGCGGGCGACCAACACCGGGATTACCGCCGTGATCGGGCCTGACGGCGCGGTGCGCGCGCGTGCCGAGCAGTTCCGGGCCGGGGTGCTGCGCGCCGAGATCACGCCGCTACTGGGGGCGACGCCCTTCGCGCGCTGGGGCAGCGCGCCGGTGCTGGCCTGCCTTGCAGGCGTGGTGCTCGCCGCGCTGATGGCGAGCCGGCGTCGACGTGCCCCTAGTCGGAGACCCGGTGGGTGAACACGGTGTGGTGACACTTGGGGCATGGCGGTATGCGGCCGGTCTTGCTGAAATGCAGCTCCTTGCCGCACTTCGCGCAGCTCAGCGTGCCGATGCCCGCCACCTCCCCGGTGTGGCACTCGGTCGGTAGGTCCAGGTTGCCGCTGAGCTTGGCCAACTCGATGCGCGAGAAGTCCACCATCTTGCCGAAGGTCTCCAGCACGCGATCCTCGATCTGCTGCAGATCGAAGCGCAGCCACTGGCGCAGCTCCTTGCCGCTCGCGGCGAGGCCCCGGGCGGTGTTCTGCAGGTCGCGGCGCAGGTAGGCGGCGACCTTTTCCGCTTCCTCGCGGGTCAGCTCGCCCAGCTCCACGGCGGCATCCATGGCCTTGTCCAGGCGGGCCTGCACCGTCGCGCCGACCGTGGCGCGCGCACGCTCCATCATGCGGTCGTAGGCCTCGACCAGTTTGTCGGTCCCGTAGGGCTGGTGTTTCTCGGTCGTCATGTGCGTGTCCATTCCGTTGCGCTGGGGTCTCATTAACAGTTTGACTCATGTCGGCGCCGCTGCAAAGCGAGGGCCGGTTGTTCGCCCGAGCCGCGCTACGGTATCCTTCACAGCCCCTGCGGGCGTCGTTCCGATGCCCGGTTTGACATCTAAGCGATTGACGGCAATGGAAGATTTCTACGATCCGGTGGAGGTCGAGCAGGTGGCCCAGCGCTTCTGGGACGAGCGCCGCTCCTTCCGCGTCAGCGAGGATGACGGGCGGGAAAAATACTACTGCCTGTGCATGTTCCCCTATCCCAGCGGCAAGCTGCACATGGGCCACGTGCGCAACTACACCATCGGCGACGTGGTGGCGCGCTACCAGCGCATGCGCGGGCGCAACGTGCTGCAGCCCATGGGCTGGGACGCCTTCGGGTTGCCGGCCGAGAACGCGGCCATGGCCAACGGCGTTCCCCCGGCGCAGTGGACCTACGAGAACATCGAGTACATGAAGCGCCAGCTGAAGTCGCTGGGCTTTGGCATCGATTGGGAGCGCGAGCTCGCCACCTGCAAGCCCGACTACTACCGCTGGAACCAGTGGTTCTTCCTGCGCATGCTCGAGAAGGGAATCGCCTACCAGAAGACCGGCTCGGTGAACTGGGATCCCGTCGACCAGACGGTGCTCGCCAACGAGCAGGTCATCGACGGGCGCGGCTGGCGCACGGGCGCGCTGATCGAGAAGCGCGAGATCCCGATGTACTACCTGCGCATCACCGACTACGCGGAGGAACTGCTCGCCGATCTCGATCGCCTGCCCGGCTGGCCGGAGCGGGTCAAGACCATGCAGGCCAACTGGATCGGCAAGAGCCATGGCGTGCGCTTCGCCTTTCCCTACGAGCTCGACGGGCAGCAGCACCAGCTGTGGGTGTTCACCACGCGCGCCGACACCATCATGGGCGTGACCTTCTGCGCGGTCGCCGCCGAGCATCCGCTGGCGGCCCGGGCGGCGCGTGACAACCCCGAACTCGCGGCCTTCATCGAGGAGTGCAAGGCGGGCAGCGTCATGGAGGCGGACCTCGCGACCATAGAGAAAAAGGGCCTGCCGACCGGCATCTTCGTGCGCCACCCCCTGACCGAGGAGCCCGTGGAGGTGTGGGTGGGCAACTACGTGCTCATGGGTTACGGCGAGGGTGCGGTGATGGCTGTGCCGGCGCACGACGAGCGCGACTTCGAGTTCGCGAAGAAGTACGACCTGGCGATCAAGCCGGTGATCGAGCTGAGCGGCAAGACCTACTCCACCGACGGCTGGCAGGACTGGTACGCGGACAAGCTCGGCGGGCGGTGCGTGAACTCGGGCGCCTACGACGGCCTCGAGTATGAGGCGGCCGTGGACGCCATCGCGGCCGATCTCGCGGCCAAGGGCCTGGGCGAGAAGCAGGTCCAGTGGCGCTTGCGCGACTGGGGCATCTCGCGCCAGCGTTACTGGGGTTGTCCGATTCCCATCGTGCACTGCCCCGCGTGCGGCGAGGTGCCGGTACCCGACGACCAGCTGCCGGTGGTGCTGCCGGAGGACTGCGTGCCCGACGGCTCGGGCAACCCGCTCGACAAGCGCGAGGAGTTCGTGCGCTGCGAGTGCCCGCGCTGCGGTGCCCAGGCGCGCCGCGAGACCGACACCATGGACACCTTCGTCGATTCGTCGTGGTACTACGCGCGCTACTGCTGCGCGGACAACGACCGGGCGATGGTCGACGAGCGGACCCGCTACTGGATGCCGGTCGATCAGTACATCGGCGGCATCGAGCACGCGATCCTGCACCTGCTCTACTCGCGCTTCTGGACCAAGGCCATGCGCGATCTCGGCCTGGCCGATTACGACGAGCCGTTCACCAATCTGCTCACCCAGGGCATGGTGCTGAACGAGATCTTCTACCGTAAGCCCGCCGGCGGACGAATCGAGTACTTCAATCCCGCCGACGTCGAGGTTCGCTACGACGAGCGCGGTCAGCGCAGCGGCGCGGTGTTGCGCGGCGACGGCGAGCCGGTCGAGTCTGGTGGCATCGGCACCATGTCCAAGTCCAAGAACAACGGTGTCGATCCCCAGGCGCTGATCGAGAAATACGGCGCCGACACCGCGCGGCTGTTCATCATGTTCGCATCGCCGCCCGAGCAGTCCCTGGAGTGGTCCGACGCGGGTGTCGAGGGCGCCTTCCGTTTCCTCAAGCGGCTGTGGAAGCTGGTCGCGGCCCATGTCAACAGGGGGCCTGCGCCGGCACTCGATCGCGCCGCCCTCGACGCCGCCCAGCGGGCGCTGCGCGGCCAGGTCCACGCGGTGATCGCCAAGGTCGGCGACGACATCGGGCGCCGTTACACCTTCAATACGGCGATAGCGGCTGTGATGGAGCTGATCAACGCCCTCTACAAGTGGGAGGACGAGACCGAGCAGGGCCGCGCGGTCATGCACGAGGCCCTGGAGGCCGTGACCCTGCTGCTGGCGCCCATCGTCCCCCACGTCTGCCATGCTCTGTGGCGGGAGCTCGGCGCCGAGGGGGCCGTGGTCGATGCGCCCTGGCCCGAGGCGGATCCCGAGGCCCTGGTGCAGGAGGCGGTGGAACTGGTCGTTCAGGTGAACGGCAAGTTGCGCGGCAGGATCACGGTGCCGGCGCAGGCGGCCCAGGGCACCATCGAGCAGGCCGCGCTGGCCGAGCCGAACGTGCAGCGCTTCCTCGAAGGCATGCAGGTCAGCCGCGTGATCGTGGTGCCCAATCGCCTGGTCAACGTAGTCGCCCGGTGAGCTCCATTCGGCAAGCGTCGCGGGCCGGGTGCCAGGCCCCAGCCCTCGAGGCGCGGATCGTGCCCTCGCTGCTGCTGGCCCTGGCGCTGGTCTCCGTCGCGGGCTGCGGCTTTCAGCTGCGCGGCGCGATCGCGCTCCCGCCGGAGCTGCAACAACTGCACCTCGCCGGAGAGGCGCTCAGCCCAGAGTTTCGAGACGAGCTGCGCTCGGCCCTGCGGGGCGCTGGGGTCGCGATCAGCGACGAGCTCGCGCCCGGCATCCCGGTGCTGCGCGTGCTCGCGATCAACAGCGATCGGCGCGTACTCTCGGTGGCCAGCACGGGCAAGGTTCAAGAGTACGAGCTGCGCTACGCGGTGCGCTTCAGCGTGCAGCGCGCCGACGGCGCGCCGGTGCTCGAGCCGCAGACGGTGCAACAGACCCGCGACTTCCGTTTCGAGCAGACCGAGGTGCTGGGCAAGTCCGAGGAGCAGGATCAGCTGCTCGCCGAGATGCGCCGCGACGTGGTCGGCCTGATGCTGAGCCGCTTGAGCTCACAGCTGCGCTGAGCCGCGATGCCCATTCGCAGCGAGGCGCTGGCAACCCACCTGGCCAAGGATCTGGCGCCGATCTATCTGATCCATGGCGATGAACCGCTGCTGGTCGGGGAGGCGGCGGACCAGGTGCGTGCCGCTGCCCGGACCGCCGGCTACGGCGCGCGCGAGGTGTTCGACGCGGGCCCGGCGTTCGAGTGGCAGGCGCTGCAGACGGCCGCGCGCAACCTGTCGCTGTTCAGCGAGCGTCGAGTGCTGGAGCTGCGGCTGGCGAGCGGCAAACCCGGGGTCGAAGGCGCGAAGTGCCTGCAGGCGTATGCCGAGGACCCGGCGCCGGACACGCTGCTGTTGATCGTCTCGCCCAAGCTCGAGCGCAGCGCGCAGTCCAGCCGCTGGTTCAAGTCGCTGGACGACGCCGGGGTCGTCGTCCAGCTTTACCCCATCGCCGTTCGCGACCTGCCGCGCTGGATCCAGGCGCGAATGCGCTCGCGTGGCCTGCAGCCCGAGGCCGAGGCGGTCCGGCTGCTGGCCGAGCGGGTGGAGGGCAACCTGCTCGCCGCCGCGCAGGAGATCGAGCGCCTGGCGCTGCTGCACGGCAAAGGGCCGCTGAGCGCGCCGCTGGTGGCCGAGTCGGTCGCCGACAGCGCCCGCTTCGACGTCTATAAGCTCGCCGACAGCGCGCTGGCGGGCGACGCCGCGCGCAGCGCGCGCATCCTCGCCGGCCTGCGCGCCGAGGGCGACGGGACCACGCTGGTGTTGTGGGCCCTGGCGCGCGAGGTTCGGCTGCTGGTGAGCATGGCGTATGATGTGGCGGAAGGACAGCGCGCCGAGCAGGTCCTCGCCGCGCACCGGGTCTGGGAGAGCCGCAAGGCGCTGTACCGCGCCGCGCTGGGCCGCTCGGACCGCGAGAGCTGGGTCGCGCTGCTGCGCCTCTGCGCCCGTGCCGACCGCGCGATCAAGGGTCTGGCGGCGGGCGAGCCGTGGGACCTCCTGCAGCAGATTGGAATGGGCGTGGCCGGCGCTGATCTGCATCTGACGAGCGAGGCTGGGAGCGGGACTTGAGCAGCACGATGGCGAAGGAGCAGGCCCTAGACGTCCAGGCCTACATGGAAGCGCTCGGCGAGCGCGCACGCGCGGCCGCGCGCCGCATGGCGGGCGCCGGAACCGCCGCGAAAAACGCCGCCCTGGAGGCGATCGCCGCGCGCCTGCTGAATGAGCAGGAGAACCTGCTGGCCGAGAACGCGCGCGATCTGGACGCGGGGCGCAAGGGCGGGCTGGACGCTGCGTTGCTCGATCGGCTGGAGTTGAACGCCGAGCGCATCGCGGGCATGGCCGAGGGCCTGCGCCAGATCGCGATGCTGCCGGATCCGGTGGGCGAGGTCAGCGATCTCGCCTGCCGGCCCTCGGGCATCCAGGTTGGGCGCATGCGGGTGCCGCTGGGCGTGATCGGCATCATCTACGAGTCGCGGCCCAACGTCACCGCCGACGCCGCCGGCTTGTGCCTCAAGGCCGGCAACGCCACCATCCTGCGCGGCGGGTCAGAGGCGCTGCACTCCAACCAGGCCATCGCGCGCTGCATCCACGCCGGGCTGCAGGCGGCCGGCTTACCGGTGGATGCGGTGCAGGTCGTGGAAACCACCGATCGGGCCGCCGTGGGCGAGCTGGTGCGCATGAAGCGCTACGTCGACATCGACGATGCCGCCGACGAGGCGATGGCGATCGAGATCGCCTACAACGCCAAGACCCACCGCTATGGCGTGTGCAACGCCATGGAGTCACTGCTGATAGCGCGGGCGATAGCGCC
>JBFKOE010000001.1:0-31226 GCA_041629015.1 Gammaproteobacteria bacterium | reverse complement strand
GTTTCCACCCGGTAGGCTCCGATGTGCTGGGTGATGCCACCCGCCTCGCCGGCCGCCACGCGGGTTCGCCGAATATGATCGAGCAACGAGGTCTTGCCGTGATCGACGTGTCCCATGATGGTGACCACCGGCGAGCGCGGCGCCTCCTCGAGCCCCTCGACAGGCGCGCGCACCAGCTCGTCCTCGACCGAACTCTCCTGCGTCAAGCGTGCCTTGTGGCCCAGCTCCTCGACGATCAGGACCGCGGTGTCCTGATCGATGACCTGATTGATGGTCGCCATCACGCCCATCTTCATCATCACCTTGATGAGCTCGGGCGCCTTGACGGCCATTTTCTGCGCGAGTTCCGCAACGGTGATGGTCTCGGAGATCGGCACCTCGCGCACGACCGGGGCGGTCGGTCGCTCGAATCCATGCTTCTGGGAGGGGGCGACGGTAACGGTGCGCGTGCGCGTCTTCTTCTTGCGCCGACCGCTCATGGCCTCGGCCACGTGCAGCTCCTCGCGTCCATAGCGGGTGCGCGTGTCACGCTCCTCGCGCTCGCGCTTCGCCCGGCCACGATGATCGGCGGTCGAACGCGGTTCGGGCGCTGCCTTGCGCCGCGACTCCTCCGCCGCCTGCAGCCGCGCCTGTTCCTCAGCGACGCGCTTCGCTTCCTCCTCCTCGGCCTTCTTCCTGGCCTCCTCCTCCTCGGCCTTGCGCTTGGTCTCCTCTTCCTCGGATCGTTTCCGCGCGGCCTCTTCCCGCGCCTTCTCCTGCTCGCGCTGGGCGGCCATGCGTTCCTCTTCCGCCTCGGCAATGCGCGCGGCCTCGGACTCGACCCGCTTGCGCTCCTCGTCGAGCACGACGCTGCGCTTGACGTATGTCTTCTTGCGGCGCACCTCGACGCTCACCGTCTTGCCCACTCGGCCGCGATCACCGAGCTGCCGCAGCTCGCTCACTGACTTGCGCTTCAGGGTGATCTTCTTCGGCTCCGCCAGCGACGGCGCCGATTCCTTACCATGGCTACGCCGCAGGTGGGTGAGCAGATCGAGTTTCTGCTGTTCGCTGATCATCTCCTCGGCACCGGAAACGCTGAGCCCCGCCTCCTCCAGTTGCCCGAGTAAACGTTCGACCGAAATTCCCACGACTTCGGCCAGTTGCTTGACAGTCAGCTCGGTCATGTCTGCACCCTCGAAATCCCGTCAGCCTTGTTGCTCTTCGGCAAACCACGGCGCACGCGCGGTCATGATCAGCGCCGCCGCGCGCTCTGCGTCCATGCCCTCGACCTCCAGAAGGTCGTCAACCGCCTGCTCGGCCAGGTCCTCCATGCTGACGATGCCGCGGCTGGCCAGGAGGTATGCCAGAGGCTTGTCCATGCCCTCCATCGTGAGCAGATCCTCGGCCGGCTTGGCGCCGTCCAGCTTTTCTTCCTTGGCGATTGCACGCAGCAGCAAGACGTCACGAGCGCGGTTGCGCAGCTCGTTGACGATATCCTCGTCGAACTCCTCGATCTCCAGCATCTCCTGAGGCGGGACGTAGGCTACCTCCTCGATGCTGGAGAACCCCTCCTGCACCAGAATGACAGCGACTTCCTCGTCCACATCCAGCTGTTCCATTAACATCTGCTGCAGGCGTTCCGCCTCCGCCTCGCTCTTCTCCTCCGCCTGCTCCTCGTTCATGACGTTCAACTCCCAGCCGCTGAGCTGGCTGGCAAGGCGCACGTTCTGCCCGCCCCGTCCGATCGCCTGGGAGAGCTGCTCGTCGGAGACCGCGACATCCATGCTGTTCGCTTCCTCGTCGACGACGATCGAAACCACTTCCGCGGGCGACATGGCATTGATCACGAACTGAGCCGGGTTCTCGTTCCAGGGGATGATGTCCACCCGTTCGCCAGCCAGCTCGTTGGATACCGCCTGCACGCGCGACCCCCGCATACCCACGCAGGCGCCGACCGGATCGATGCGCGGATCGTTGGTCTTCACCGCGATCTTCGCCCGCAGACCCGGGTCGCGCGCGGCCGCAACGATCTCGATCAACCCCTCGCCCACCTCGGGAACCTCGAGCTTGAAGAGCTCCACCACGAGTTCAGGCATGGTGCGGCTCACGAACAGCTGCGGCCCGCGCAGCTCGGAGCGCACATCGTAGAGGTAGCCGCGCAAGCGATCGCCCGGGCGCACGGCCTCGCGCGGGATCATGTGGTCACGCAGGACCACGGCCTCGGCGTTGCCGCCCAGGTCGAGAAACGCGGCGCCCCGCTCGATCCGCTTGACTACCCCCATGACCAGCTCGCCGACTCGGTCCTGGTAGACGTCGACGACCTGCGCGCGCTCGGCCTCGCGGACCTTTTGCACGATCACCTGCTTGGCGGCCTGGGCCGAGATGCGACCGAATGCGACCGACTCCATCGGCTCTTCAAGGTAGTCGTCGACGTCCAGGTCGGGCTTGGCCTTGCGGGCCTCGGTCAGGCGCAGCTCGGCCTCCGGGTTTTCCAGCTCCTCGGTCTCGTCGGCGACAACCAGCCAGCGGCGAAAGGTGTCGTAATCGCCGGTCTCGCGGTCGATTGCTACCCGGGCCTCAATCTCGCCCCCGTGCTTCTTGCGGGTCGCCGAGGCGAGGGCCGCCTCGATCGCCTCGAAGATGACCTCTTTCTGCACGCCCTTCTCGTTGGAAACGGCGTCGACCACCAACAGAATTTCTTTGTTCATCACTTCCAGCCTCCAGCCCGAGCCTCAGAACTCGGGAATCAGCCTCGCGCTTTCAATCTCGCCCAGCGGCACGCGGACCTCACCGCCCTCGATTTCGAGCGTCACGCAACCATCCGCGCAGCCCACCAGCCTGCCCTTGAAGCGCTTGCGTCCCTGTACTGCGCCTCGAGTGCGCACCCGGACCTGGGAACCCGCGTAACGCTCGAACTGCCCGGGCTCAAACAGCGGCCGGTCCATGCCCGGGGACGACACCTCAAGGGCATAGCGCCCGGAGATCGGATCGGCGACGTCCAGCACGCCGCTGACCTGATGGCTGACGAGCTGGCAATCGTCCAAGGTCACACCCTCCGGACGATCGATGTATAGCCGCAGCAGGCCCGCCTTGCTGCCGGGGCTGTATTCGATGCCCACGAGTTCGTACCCGAGCCCGCACACCACCGGCCCGAGCAACTGGTACACCTGTTCCGACGCACGCCGCATGTTACTGATAACACAAACAAAAAGTGGGCCGACGGCCCACCTTCCGATACCTCCGCGATCTGGCAACCTGAGCTTAGCACCGGCCTGCCCGTTTACCAGCCGCCGTGATTCGCGCCGCCCGCGCCGCGGCGTCCCGCCGACCCAGCCCAGCGGCCAACAAAAAACCCCGTAGCCGGGGTTTCCTGTCCTACCACCGAATTTGGTAGCGGGGGGTGGATTTGAACCACCGACCTTCGGGTTATGAGCCCGACGAGCTACCGGACTGCTCCACCCCGCACCGGAAAATCGCGCAGATTCTACCGATTCCGACTGGCCCGTTCAAGCCGGCCCGCGGCACCCCGCTCAACCCATGACCGCGAGGCACAGCGCCATCAGCCCCCCGGGGAACAGACCCAGGCCGAGGATCAGCAGGCCATTGACGCTCAGCGTCCAATTCATGTCCGAGGAGTAGCGCAGCTCGCTGCGGTCGAGCAGCTCGTCGAAATAAGTTAGTTTCACCACCCTCAGGTAGTAGAAGGCCCCGATGACGGAGAAGGCCACGGCCACCGCCGCCAGCCAGGTCAGGTCCACGTCGATCACCGCGCGCAGCACCGAGAGCTTGGCGTAGAAGCCGACCGTCGGCGGCACCCCGGCCATCGAGAACATCGCCAGCAGCATGACGAAGGCGAACCAGGGACTGCGCCGCCCCAGCCCCTTGAAATCCTCCAGCTGGTCGGCCTCGAACCCGGCCCGGCTCAGCAGGATCACCATTCCGAAGGCGCAGGCCGCGGTAAGCGCATACACCAGCGTGTAGAACATGGCGGCGGCGTAACCCTCCGCGGTACCCGCGAGGATCCCGAGCAATATGAACCCGACATGGGCAATGGTCGAGTACGCCAGCATGCGCTTGATGTTGGTTTGGGCAATGGCCACGATGTTCCCGATCGCCATCGACAGCACCGACAGTATGATCAGCATTTGCTGCCAGTCCGCGTGCAGGCCCTCCAGGCCGTCGACCAGCAGCCGCATGAACATGGCGAAGGCCGCGATCTTCGGCGCCGAGCCGACGTAAAGCGTGACCGGGGTCGGCGCACCCTGATAAACGTCCGGCACCCACATGTGAAACGGCACGGCCCCAAGCTTGAACGCCAGCCCGACGATGATGAACGCCAGACCGAACACCAGCACCAGGCTCCGATCGGCCGGCGTCGCCGCGACCGCCTCGCTGATGACGCCGATGTCCAGCGAGCCCGTGGCGCCGTAGAGCATCGACATGCCGTACAGGAGCATCCCCGATGCGATCGCGCCCAGCACGAAGTACTTCATGGCCGCCTCGGTCGCGTTCCGGTCATCCCGTGAGAACGCCACCATGGCGTAGAGCGAAAGCGAAAGGGTCTCGAGTCCCAGATAGACGGTCAGCAGGCTGCGCGCCGAGACCATGATCATCATGCCGAGCACGCCGAACAGAGCCAGCACGAAGAACTCGCCCTTCAGGAGATCTCGCTCGCGCAGGTAGTCGCGCGAGTAGACGAAGGCGCCGAAGGTGACAACCAGTATCGCGAGTTTGAGCACATCTGCCATCGGGTCGCGCACGAATGTCCCGCTAAAGGTCAGGACCGTGCTGTCGCTGAAGGTGAGCAGCGTGATCACTATCGCCCCGACCAAGGTCAGCTGCGCGGCCACATACGCCGCCGTTCGCTCCTCGTCGCCCATGAAAAGGTCCAGGACCAGCACCAGGCAGGCCATGGTGACCACGAAGATTTCCGGCATCGCCGGGGCAAACTCAGGGATTGCGAAGGTCATTCCCGATTCCAAGTCCAATAGCCTATTTCGTCAGTCACCCACACGCCCTACAGCTTCGAGGTCACCACGTACTGCAGCAGGTTCTCGACCGAAACGTGCATTACGTCGGTGAGCGGTTTCGGGTACAGCCCCAACCAGAGGACCGCGATCGCCAGCGAGCCCAGGACCAGGAACTCTCTGCCATTGATGTCCTTCAGTCCCGCCACCCCCTCGTTGCTGACCTCCCCGAAGATCACGCGCTTCACCAGCCAAAGAGTGTACGCGGCGCCCAGAATCAGCGTGGTGGCGGCCAGGAATGCGTACCAGAAATTCGCCTGGAAGCTGCTCAGGATCACCATGAACTCCCCGACGAACCCGGAGGTTCCGGGCAGGCCCGAGTTGGCCAGCGCGAACAGCACCATGAAGGATGCGAACACCGGCATGGTGTTCACCACGCCGCCGTAGGCGCTGATTTCGCGACTGTGCAGGCGGTCATACATGACGCCGACACAGAGGAACAATGCGCCCGAGATGAACCCGTGCGACACCATCTGCACCATGCCGCCCTCGATGCCCATCTTCACCGCATCGATGCTGCCCGCCTGCTCCACGATGCCGTAGGCGATAAAAAAGCCCAAGGTGACGAAACCCATGTGCGCGATCGACGAGTAGGCGATCAGTTTCTTCATGTCCTGCTGTACCAGGGCGACGAAACCGATGTAGACGATCGCGATCAACGACAGCCCGATCACCAGCCAGTCCAGGGTGCTGCTGGCATCGGGCGCGATCGGCATGCTGAAGCGCAGGAACCCGTAGCCGCCCATCTTCAGCAGGATGGCCGCCAGGATCACCGAGCCGCCCGTCGGCGCCTCGACGTGCGCATCCGGCAGCCAGGTATGGACCGGCCACATCGGGATCTTGACCCCGAAGGCCAGCAGGAAGGCGATGAAGATCAATACCTGCTCGGTCAGGCCGAGTCGAAGACCGTAGAAATCGACGATCGCGAAGCTGCCGGTCTGCAGATACATGTAAATCAGCGAGACCAGCATGAACACCGAGCCGAGGAAGGTATACAGGAAGAACTTGATGGTCGCATACACCCTGCGTGGCCCACCCCAGATCCCGATGATCAGGAACATGGGAATCAACATCCCTTCCCAGAACACGTAGAAGAGGATCGCGTCCATGGCCGAGAAGACACCGACGAGAAGCCCCTCCATGATCAGGAACGCCGCCATGTACAGGCTGACCCGCTCCTGGATCACTTCCCACGCCGAGATCACGACGAGCAGCGTGCTGAAGGTGGTCAGCAGGATAAGCGGCATCGCGATGCCGTCGATGCCAAGGTGGTAATTGATGGAAAAGGCCTCAATCCAAGGCGCAAACTCCTGAAACTGCATCTCCGCGGTCTGAATATCGAACGCGGTGTAAAGAGGGATGCTGAACACGAAGGTCGCCGCCGCAACCACCAGGGCCGCCATGCGCGCCTGGTCGGGCTTGCGATCCAGGAACGCCACCGCGGCACCGCCGACGATCGGGAGCCAGATCACCAGACTGAGTAATGGAAATTCCGACATGGTGTGCGACTTCCCTCGAAGGTCAGCTGACTACAAACCAGGTCAGCAGGATCAGCAGGCCCAGTATCATCGCGAAGGCATAATGGTAGAGGTACCCCGACTGGACCCGACGCACTACGCCCGAAAACCATTCGACCGCCCGCGCCGATCCGTTGACGATCACCCCGTCGATCACCCTTTCGTCGCCTGCGCGCCAGAACAGCTTGCCTATCCCTCTGCCCCCCCGCGCGAAGAAGGCCTCGTTGAAGTCGTCGAAACCGTACTTGTTGACCAGCAGCCGGTGCAGCCAACCGAGGCGGGTGGCCGCCCACTCGGCGATCTGCGGACGCTTCAGGTATACGAAGCCGGCAACCAGCAGTCCGCTCATTGCAAGCCAGAACGGTGGCGTCATGAAGCCGTGCAGCGCGAAGGCGGCCGGCCCGTGGAAATCGCTTGCCAGCTGCCCAATCACGTCGTGCTCGGGCAGCACGAAGATCGCGTCGCCGAAGAAGTCGCCGAACAGCACCGGCGTCACCGTGAAATAGCCGATGAGCACCGAGGGGATCGCCAGCATCACCAGCGGCACCGTGACCACCGCGGGGGTCTCGTGCAGATGCTCACGAGCGTGCTCGTCCATGCGCTCCTTGCCGTGGAAAACGAGGAAATACATTCGGAAGCTGTAGAGCGCGGTCACAAACACTCCGGTCAGCACGGCCGCGTAGGCGAGCCCCGACCCAGCGATGTTCGAGTGGTGGACCGCCTCGATGATGGCGTCCTTCGAGTAGAAACCGGCGAAGAACGGAAAGCCGATCAGGGCCAGCGAGCCGATCAACGATGTCAGCCAGGTGATCGGCATGTACTTGCGAATGCCGCCCATGTTGCGGATGTCCTGCTCGTGGTGCAGGGCGATGATCACGGAGCCAGCCGCCAGGAACAGCAGCGCCTTGAAGAAGGCATGCGTCATCAGGTGGAAGATCGCTGCGCTGTATGCCGACACGCCCAGGGCCACGGTCATGTAGCCCAGCTGCGATAGGGTCGAGTAGGCCACCACGCGCTTGATGTCGTTCTGCACGACACCGAGCAAGCCCATGAAAAAGGCCGTGAGGGCGCCGATGACCAGCACCACGCTGAGCGCGGTCTCGGACAGCTCGAACAGCGGCGACATCCTGGCCACCATGAATATGCCGGCAGTCACCATGGTCGCTGCGTGGATCAGCGCGGAGATTGGCGTCGGGCCCTCCATGGAATCCGGCAGCCAGACGTGGAGCGGGACCTGAGCGGATTTGCCCATGGCGCCAATGAAGAGCAGGATGCAGGTGACTGTCAGCACCGACCATTCCACGCTGCCGAGCACCTGCATGGTCTCGCCCTGCACCTCCGGGGCGGTCGCGAACACCGCCGCGTAGTCCAGGGTGCCGAAATACAGCAGGATGCACCCGATGCCCAGCAGGAAGCCGAAGTCGCCCACCCGGTTCACCAGGAAGGCCTTGAGATTCGCATAGATGGCCGTCGGCCGCGTGTACCAGAACCCGATCAGCAGATACGACACCAGTCCGACCGCCTCCCAGCCGAAAAACAGCTGCAGGAAGTTGTTGGACATCACCAGCATCAGCATCGAGAAGGTGAACAGCGAAATGTAACTGAAAAAGCGCTTGTAGCCAGGGTCGTCGTGCATGTAGCCAATGGTGTAGATATGCACCATGAGGGACACGAAGGTGACGACGACGATCATCAGGGCGGTGAGCCGGTCAACCAGAAAACCGATGTGGAACTCGAACCCGCCGCTGGTCATCCAGGTATAGACATTGCCGTTGAAGGTCGGCGAGCCGTCGATCACCATGTCCTTGAGCACCAGGAACGACAGGGCGCAGGAAATGGCGACGCCCAGTATCGTCGACCAATGGGCCACGGAGCGCGAGATCCAGCGCCCGAACAAACCCGCGACGATGGCGCCGGCGAGCGGAAACAGCACGATGCCCAGGTATACGCTCTCCATCGCCTAGCCCTTCATGGTGTCCAGGTCGGTGACGTTGATGGTGCGCCGGTTACGGAACAGCACCACCAATATTGCCAGGCCGATTGACGCCTCCGCCGCCGCCACCGTGAGTATGAAGAACACGAAGACCTGCCCGGCAATGTCCCCGTGGAAATGCGAGAAGGCGATGAAATTCATGTTCACCGCCAGCAACATGAGCTCGATCGCCATCAGCAGGATGAGGACATTCTTGCGGTTGAGGAAGATCCCCGCCACGCTGAGCGCGAAGAGAATGGCCCCCAGCGAAAGGTAGTGAGAAAGCTCAATCATGTGAGTTTTCCAAACATCGCCTTGATCCGCCCACCTAGCTCTTGCGCTCCGCGGGCATCTTGACTAGGCGCACGCGCTCCGAGCGCCTCACCACCACCTGCTTTGCCGGGTCCTGGTGTCGCGTCCCGGGGCGGCGGCGGAGCGTCAACGCGATCGCCGCCACGATGGCAATGAGGAGAATCACCGCCGCTATCTCGAACGGGTAGAAATAGTCCGTGTACAGCACCATGCCAAGTTCTTTGGTGTTGCTGTAATCGGCGCCGTGTCGCAGGGGCGCCGCCATCTCCGCGGCGCCAAAATGCTTGGCGCCGACCACCAGCGCCATCTCGACGGCCATCACCACCGCAACGAGGAGCCCGACCGGAAGGTAACGTGCAAACCCTTCGCGCAGCTTGTCCAGGTTGATGTCGAGCATCATGATCACGAACAGGAACAGCACCATGACCGCTCCGACGTAGACCAGTACCAGCGCAATCGCCAGGAACTCGGCTTCCGCCAGCAACCAGATCGCCGCGGAGGTGAAGAAGCACAGGACCAGGAACAGCGCGGCGTGGACCGGGTTGCGGACCGTGATCACGCAGATCGCCGACAGCACCAGCACCGTCGCAAACACCGCAAAGATTGCCAGCTCAATGCTCATGGGTATTCCGTTTCTCTTCTCGACTCACGGCTGCGCGAGGCCTATCGATAGGCCGCGTCAGCGGTCCTGTCCGCCGCGATCTGGGCCTCGAACTTGTCACCGATCGCAAGCAGTTTCTCCTTGGTCATGACCTGCTCGCCGCGTCTCTCGAAGTGATAGTCGAAGATCCGGGTCTCCACGATGGCGTCCACGGGGCAGGCCTCCTCGCAAAACCCGCAGTAGATGCACTTGAACAGATCGATATCGTAGCGGGTGGTGCGCCTGCTGCCATCGTCACGAGGCTCCGCTTCGATCGTTATCGCCAGCGCGGGGCATACCGCCTCGCACAGCTTGCAGGCTATGCAGCGCTCCTCGCCGTTCGGATAGCGGCGAAGGGCATGCAGGCCACGGAAGCGGTAGGACTGCGGTGTGCGTTCCTCGGGGAACTGGACGGTGACCTTACGCCTGAACAGGTGGCGCCCGGTGAGGTACATGCCGAGCATGAGTTCCCACATGAACAGGCGCTTGATGTAATTGGTCAGTTTGTTCATGGCGTTACCGTCAGTCGAACCACGGCGGCAGGTCGACGACGACTCCAAGCCCGACGACCAGGAGCCAGACGATGGTGATCGGGATGAACACCTTCCAGCCGAGTCGCATTATCTGGTCGTAGCGGTAGCGCGGGAATGTCGCGCGGAACCACAGATAGCAGAACAGGAAGATGCAGGTCTTGGCCAGCAGCCAATGCACTCCGTGCCCCAGAAGCAGCCCGATGACGGGCAACGCAAACACGGACTGCGGCAGGATGCCTTCGAAGGGCGAGAGCCAGCCACCGAAGAACATCAGGGCCGCGAGCGCCGAGATCAGGATCATGTTCGCGTACTCGGCCAGGAAGAAGACCGCGAACGCCATGCCCGAGTACTCGACGTGGAAGCCGGCCACGATCTCCGACTCCCCCTCCGCCACATCAAACGGCGCCCGGTTGGTCTCGGCGACACCGGAAATAAAATAGATCGCAAACAGCGGCAACAGCGGAAGCCAGAACCAGTGCAGCACGCTCCCCTGCTGCGCCAGGACGATCTCCCGCAGATTCAAACTCTGCGCGGCCAGCAGCACGCCCACGAGCGCAAAGCCCATCGCGATCTCGTAGGCCACCATCTGAGCCCCGGAGCGCATCGCGCCCAGAATCGCGTACTTCGAATTGGAGGCCCAGCCGGCGAGCAGCACCCCGTAAGCCTCCAGCGAGGTCAAGGCCAGGATGTAGAGCAGGCCGGCATTGATGTCGGCGATGACCATGTTGTCGTCGAAGGGGATCACCGCCCAGGCCGCCAGCGACGGCGCGATCGAGAGCACGGGCGCGATCACGAACAGAAAGCGGTTGGCGTTGCTCGGAACGATGACCTCTTTGAAGGCGAGCTTCACCGCGTCGGCGATCGGCTGCAGCAACCCTCGAGGCCCGACCCGGTTCGGGCCGATGCGGCTCTGGATGTAGCCGATCACCTTGCGCTCCGCAAGCGTCAGGTAGGCCACCGCTCCCATGAGCGGCAGGACCACGGCCAGTATCTTGGCAATCGTGATCACCAGATAATTGAGATCCGCGAGCGTCACGCCCTACCCTCCGAGGCCGGTTCTGTCGGCACGGGCCGTCACTGCTCCGCCCTCAAGTCAACCGGTCCGATTGCCGGACCCAGGCCGGCCGTCTCGGCGATCCCCGCGGCGAGCCAGACCACACCCGGCGCCACCCGATCGTCAGCCACCAGCGCGAGCGTCGCGCTGCTTCCGCCCTGCACTACCGTGGCGCGCGCGGCCCCCGTCAGACCCTTTTCCTCCAGGATCGCGGGGTGCACCCGGATCTCGGCCCGCTCGGCGTCACGCGTTGCCTGCAGAGCTCCGGAGCGTCTGACCACGGGGTCGGCGGCATAGATTGGGACGTCCCCGACGCGCGAGAGCGATCCGTTGCTGCGATAGCTCGGCACCGGTATTGCGCCCTCGCCGGCGGCGCGGTCCCGCGGCTCGTCGCCGATCTGGGCGCGCAGCTCCTCGACCACCTCTTCCGAAGACCGGTGCTCGAAGCCTTCCGCACCGCTGAGGTTGCCGAGCACCCGCAGCACCTTCCACGCCGGCCGCGCCGCGCCTGGCGGCGTGGCCGCGCCGCTGAATCCCTGCCAGCGGCCCTCCAGGTTGACGAAGGTGCCGGAAGTCTCGGCAAAGGTGGAAATCGGCAGCAGGATGTCGGCGACGGACTCGAGCGCCGCGCAGCGGTAGGCGTTCAGGGCCACCACCAGCCGCGCCTCGCCGAGAGCCGCGAGCGCCCGCGCCGGATTGTCGCAGTCGCGGTCGGGCTCCACCCCGAGCAGCACATAGGCCGGCAGTGGCTGCTCGAACATCTGCCCGGCATTCAGGCCGGTGCTCGGCGCCGCGCCGCCGCCAGGACCACGATGGGGCAGGCATCCCGCCAGCCAGGCGCCGGCGGCGTTCGCGCCGTGGGTCAGTTCCGCGCAGACGCAGTCGGTGGCGGCCGCGATGCGTCGCGCCAGCGCGCGGAGAACCGCCGCGTCCGGGTGCGCGGCTGCGACCAGTCCGAGGACGATCTGCCCATGCTCGGCCCCCTTGAGGCTCTCGGCGATGGCGCGGTGAGTGGCTTCGACCTCCAAATCGGCCGCCAACTTCGCTACTGCCTCATCCTTCACGCCTAGCGCCAGGCACACCGCCGCCAGGTCGGCGATCATGCGTTCCGGCGACCCGAGCAGGCGCCCCTGCAGCGGGAAACTGAACGCGAAATTGACCGGGTTAATCGCGTGCACGCGGGCCCCGTTCATCGCCGCCTTGCGGATCCGGTGGCCGAGTATGGGAGCTTCCTTGTTGACCTGCGAGCCGATCAGGAGAAACGCGTCGCGCGACTCGAGATCGGCGACGGAACAACCCAGGCCGGGATACGACGGGGCGAGGTCCTGATCACGGAAGTCGACCTCGCGCAGCCGATGATCGATGTTGCCGCAGCCACCCGTGCGCGCCAGCTTCTGCAGCAAGAACAACTCTTCCAAGGTCGAAGAAGCGCTGGCCAGGAATCCACGCTGTTCCGGCGCAATCTCCTGCAGTCGGCGTGCCGCTTGAGCCAGCGCCTCTTCCCAGTTCGCATCCCGCCACTCACCTCCCTGCTTGATCCGCGGCTCGGTCAGCCGCTCCGCGCTGGTCACACCCAGGTAACTGAAGCGGTCGCGGTCGGACAACCAGCATTCATTGATCTCTTCGTTGTCGCGGGGCACGACCCTCATCACCTGGCCGCGCCGCGTATGGATATAGATGTTGCTGCCCACCGCGTCATGCGGGGCCACCGCGCTGTGCTGGGTGAGCTCCCAGCCCCGACCCTGGAAGCGGAACGGCTTGGAATTGAGTGCCCCCACCGGGCAGAGATCGATGACGTTGCCCGAAAGCTCCGAATCGACCGAGCGCTCGATATAGGTGCCGATGCTCATGTGCTCGCCGCGGCCCGTGGCTCCGAGCTCGCGGATACCCGCCACTTCGGCGCCGAACCGAACGCAGCGCGTGCAATGGATGCAGCGCGTCATGTCGGTCGAGATCAGTGGGCCGATGAACTTGTCCGGCACCACCCGCTTCGCTTCCGTGTACCGCGACACGTCGCTGCCATACCCCATGGCGAGGTCCTGCAACTCGCACTCGCCACCCTGGTCACAGATCGGGCAATCGAGCGGGTGGTTGATCAGCAGGAACTCCATCACGCTCTTCTGCGCGGCGATCGCCTTGGGCGAGTCCGTGTAGACCTTCATCCCCTCGGTCACCGGCGTCGCGCATGCGGGCAACGGCTTGGGCGCGCGCTCGACCTCGACCAGGCACATCCGGCAGTTGGCCGCGATCGAAAGCTTCTTGTGATAGCAGAACCGCGGGATCGCGATACCCGCCTGGTCGGCGGCCTCGATGACCATCGAGCCTTCGCGGGCCTCGACCGTGATGCCGTTGATCTCAACCTTTACCATCTTGTCCCGCCCAATCTCACCAGACCGGCCTCGACTCTTGACTTCTTCAGGCCGCGCCGACCATGCAGCGCTTGTGCGCCACGTGGTACTCGAATTCTTCGCGATAGTGCTTGAGGAAACTCTGCACCGGCATCGCCGCCGCATCGCCGAGCGCACAGATCGTTCGCCCCATGATGTTGCCGGCCACGCTATTGAGCTGCGTCAGATCCTCCTCCCGGCCCTGCCCATGCTCGATCCGGTGCACCATGCGGGCCAGCCACCCCGTGCCCTCGCGGCACGGAGTGCACTGGCCGCACGATTCCTCGAAGTAGAAGTGCGAAAGCCGCGCCAGCGCCCGCACCATGCAGGTCCTCTCGTCCATCACGATCACCGACCCCGCCCCCAGCATCGAGCCGGCGCTGGAGATGGAATCGTAGTCCATGGTTAGGCCCATCATGACCTCTCCCGGGACCACGGGCGTCGAGGAACCGCCGGGTATCACCGCCTTCAGTTTTCGGCCCTTCCACACGCCGCCCGCCATTTCCAGCAGATCCGCGAAAGGAGTGCCCATCGGTATCTCGAAGTTCCCTGGATTGCCGACGTGGCCGGTAACGCTGAAGAGCTTCGAGCCACCGTTGTTCGGCTTGCCGAGATTGAGAAACCACTCTCCGCTGTTCTGCAGGATCACGGGGACCGAGGCCAGGGATTCGGTGTTGTTGATGGTCGTCGGCCGCCCGTAGAGCCCATAGTTGGCGGGAAATGGCGGCTTGAACCGAGGTTGCCCTTTCTTGCCCTCGATGGACTCGAGCAAGGCCGTTTCCTCGCCGCAGATGTACGCACCGGCACCGAGGTGGGTGAAGATATCAAAGTCAAAGCCGGAGCCGAGGATGTTCTTACCCAGGTAGCCCGCCGCGCGCGCCTCCTCCAGCGCCTTCTCGAAGCATTCGTACGGCTCCCAGAACTCGCCGCGTATGTAGTTGTAGCCCACGCTTGCACCGATCGCGTATCCGCCGATGATCATTCCCTCGATCAACTGGTGCGAATTGAAACGCAGGATGTCGCGGTCCTTGCAAGTGCCCGGCTCGCCCTCATCCGAGTTGCAAACGATGTATTTCTGCCCCGGAAGGTTGCGGGGCATGAAACTCCATTTCAGGCCGGTCGGAAATCCGGCGCCGCCTCGCCCGCGAAGCGCGGATTTCTTAAGTTCGTCGATGATGCGTTCGGCAGGAATTCCCTCGCCGAGGATCTTGCCGATCACCTCGTATCCGCCGACGCTGCGATAGGTCTCCAGCGCAGCAGGGTTGTTCAGGTGACGGGTTCGGAAACAGATCTCGTTAGCCATGCGGTCACTCCAAACCATCCACCACCGCATCGACCCGCTCGGCGGTCAGATCCTCGTGATAGTCACGACCGATCTGAACCACCGGCGCATTCGCGCAGGCGCCCAGGCACTCCACTTCCTTGAGGGTGTAGCGGCCATCTTCCGTGGTTTGCCCGAGCTTGATGCCGAGCCGCCCCTCGAGGCGGTTCACGATCTCGTCGGATCCGCGCAGCATGCACGAGATGTTGGTGCAGACGCAGATCTTGTGCCGACCCACCGGCTTCAGCTCATACATCGAGTAGAAGGTTGCCACCTCGTAAACCGCGATGCTGGGCATGCTCAGGTACTCGGCCACCGCATCCATGAGTTCCTGGGTGAGCCAGCCGCCATTCTGGTCCTGCGCGATACGCAGTGCGGCCATGACCGCGGACTGCATCTGGTCGGGCGGATACTTAGCTATCCAGCCGTCGATTTCACTGCGCGACTCGGCGCTTAGAAGCTCGGCGCTACTGGTATGACTCACCGGTCGATCTCCCCGAACACGATATCCTGGGTTCCGATCACCGCCACCACGTCGGCGAGCATGTGCCCCCGAACCATCTCGTCCATCGCGGAAAGATGCGCGAACCCCGGCGCGCGTATCTTCAACCGGAAAGGCTTGTTGGCCCCATCGGAGACGAGGTAGATCCCGAACTCTCCCTTCGGGTGCTCGATCGCGGCATACACCTCCCCCTCCGGCACGCAGTAGCCCTCGGTGAACAGCTTGAAGTGATGAATCAGCGACTCCATGTCGCCCTTCATCGCTTCGCGCGTGGGAGCCGCAAATTTGTGGTCGTCGACCATGACGGGGCCCGGATTTTCGCGCAGCCACTGCAGACACTGGACGATGATGTGGTTCGATTGGCGCATTTCCTCCATGCGCACGAGGTAGCGGTCGTAGCAATCCCCGTTCACGCCGACGGGGATGTCGAAATCGACCCGATCGTAGACCTCGTAGGGCTGTTTCTTGCGCAGATCCCACTCGATCCCGGACCCTCTCAGCATGGGCCCCGAGAAACCGAGTTGCAGCGCCCGCTCGGGCTCAACGACACCGATGCCAACCGTGCGTTGCTTCCAGATGCGGTTCTCGGTGAGCAGCGTCTCGTAATCGTCGACACATGCCGGGAAGCGCTTGGTGAAGTCCTCGAGGAAATCCAACAGCGAGCCCTGGCGATTCTCGTTCAGCCGGGCAACCTCGCGCTCGTTGTGCCACTTGGAGGCCTCGTAGGCCGGCATCTCCGCCGGCAGGTCCCGATAGACGCCGCCAGGACGGTAATAGGCGGCGTGCATGCGTGCGCCGGACACCGCTTCATAGCAGTCGATGAGATCCTCGCGCTCTCGAAAAGCGTACAGAAACACGGTCATCGCCCCGATGTCGAGGCCGTGCGCGCCGATCCACATCAGGTGGTTCAGGATGCGGGTAATCTCGTCGAACATCACTCGGATGTACTGCGCCCGCAGGGGCACTTCAACGCCGAGCAAGCGTTCGATCGCCATGACGTAGGCGTGCTCGTTGCACATCATCGACACGTAGTCGAGACGGTCCATGTAGGGCACGGTTTGATTGAATGGCTTGCTTTCCGCGAGCTTCTCGGTTGCACGGTGAAGCAGGCCGATGTGCGGATCTGCCCGCTGGATGACCTCCCCGTCCATCTCCAGCACCAGGCGCAGCACGCCGTGCGCCGCCGGGTGCTGCGGGCCAAAGTTCACCGTGTAGTTGCGGATTTCCGCCATTGCTCGCTTCCCGCCAGCCGCCAGGGAATCAGCCTTCCGCCTTCGGCGGGGCCTTGCCTTCACCGAGGTAGCGGTGGTCGTGGCGAATGACGCGCGGGACCAGGACCCTCGGCTCGATCTGCACGGGCTCGTAGACGACCCGCCTCTTGATCGGGTCATAGCGCATCTCGACCTGGCCGCTGAGCGGGAAGTCCTTGCGGAACGGGTGCCCGACGAAACCGTAGTCGGTCAGCAATCGACGCAGATCCGGATGGCCCTCGAAGAGGATTCCGTACAGATCGAAGGCCTCGCGCTCGTACCATCCCGCCGAGTTCCAGATCGCGGTCACCGAATCGATCTTGGGGTAACCATCATCGGCGCAGAACGCCTTCACCCGAACGCGCTGGTTGTTGCTAATGGACAGCAACTGCGACGCCACCGCGTACCGGCCTCTGGGCCGATAGGCATGCGCGTCGCGGAAGCGATTGCTGCGATCCGCCCCGCGGCTAAAACCCCCTCCGGAGAAGGTGTCGGCCTTCCACTCGCTTTGCCCGTAGCCGTGGTAGTCGACGCCGCACAAATCCATCAGCACCCCAAAGCCGAACGCAGGATCGTCCCGCAGGCGCCCGCACAGCTCGAGCAGCCCCTCGGGCTCGACCTCCAGGGTCACCTCGCCAAAGGCCAGCTCGACCTGCACAGGGAGATCGGCGAGCTTCTCGCGCGCGAGCGCGGCCAAGGCTTGGGTGGACTCAGCCATTTCTAGTCGGCACCTTCAGCGGGCAATGGTGTTGGTACGCCGGATCTTGTTCTGCAACTGGATGATCCCGTACAACAGCGCCTCCGCGGTGGGCGGACAACCCGGGATATAGATATCCACCGGGACTATGCGATCACAACCGCGTACCACGGAGTACGAGTAGTGGTAGTACCCGCCGCCATTGGCGCAGGAGCCCATCGAGATCACCCAGCGGGGCTCCGACATCTGGTCGTACACCTTGCGCAGCGCCGGTGCCATCTTGTTGCACAGCGTGCCGGCAACGATCATGACGTCTGACTGCCGCGGGCTGGGACGGAACACCACGCCGAAACGATCGAGGTCGTAGCGCGATGCGCCGGCCTGCATCATCTCGACCGCGCAGCAGGCGAGGCCGAAGGTCATCGGCCACAGCGACCCGGTTCGCGCCCAGTTGATCAGCTTATCGGCGCTGGTCGTGACCAGCCCCTTCTCGAGGATGCCTTCTATGCCCATCGACGCAGATTCTCAGGCTTGAAGGCCGCCAGCGGCGAAGCCGCCGCCGACCGCCCGCGCCACCTGGAGCACGGAATGCCGCGAGCGGGCCGCGCCCGCACGAACGCTGACATCATTCCCATTCCAGCGCGCCCTTCATCCATTCGTAGATGAATCCGACCACCAGGATGCCGAGGAAAACAACCATCGCCAGGTAACCGAACATGCCGATCGAGTCCAGCACGATCGCCCAGGGGAAGAGAAACGCGATCTCGAGATCGAAGATGATGAACAGAATGGCGACGAGATAGTAGCGGATGTCGAACTTCATCCGCGCGTCTTCGAACGCCTCGAATCCGCACTCATAGGGGGACAATTTGTCCGGGTCGGGACGGCGAGGACCGAGAATCGCACCCGCGGCGATCGCCACGGAGCCGATACCGATGGCCAAGGCCATGAAGATCAGAACGGGCAGATAGTTTTCTAGCATTTCAGCCCCTTCCACAACGCCGTCGCACCCGGTTTCGGCGCCGCATCATACTATATGCCTGGACGAGTAGCATCCTTAACGGGAGCAAGGCTGCCGCCGCACGCGGCCTGATGGGAGCGGCGTCGTGGGGTGGTCCGCCAGGCACGGCCGGCACCGATGACGGCGAGTGGCGCCGCGCGACTTCGCCGGACCCGGCTTCGGCGGCGGCCCCGCGGGGAACCCGCCTTCAGCGTGGGCGGCCGCGGATTCTGGTCCCGCGGCCGTGACATCAATTCAATGGTGCCGATGGCCGGATTTGAACCGGCACGGCTTGCGCCACCGCCCCCTCAAGACGGCGTGTCTACCAATTCCACCACATCGGCGATAAGTCGGTCCGCTCCGCCCCGACTACTGCGGCCGATCCGCGGGCACATCGCCCCTGGGAACGGCCGGCAGGTCCGCGGCCGGGGCGGTCCCTGGTGTCTCGGCCGGCTGACTCTCGGTGGGCAGCAGGCGCTCCACTCCGCTGTCCACTTCGCGCGGCGCACCGGACAGGTAGGCCAGCAACAGGCTGGTGACGAAGAACAGGGTCGCGAGCATCGCCGTCGTTCGCGTCAGAAACGACGCGCTGCCGCGCGAGCCGAACACGGTGGCCGAGGCACCGCTACCGAATGCGGCACCCGCATCCGCGCCCTTGCCGTGCTGCAGCAGGACCAAGCCGATGATCCCGACCGCCAACAGCACATGTACTACCAGAAATATCGTCTGCAACTCGATCATATCTCAAGCTTTCCCTGCGCCGCCTCAGCGAGCCACGGCGCAGATCGATAGAAATTCGCCGGCCTCGAGCGAGGCTCCGCCAATCAGGCCGCCGTCAATGTCGGCGCTGGCGAAAAGCTCGCCGGCGTTGGCCGCCTTGACGCTACCGCCATAGAGGATCCGAAGACGGTCGGCAATTTTAGCATCGTGAGCCGCGATTCGCCCACGGATGAAGGCGTGCACCTCCTGGGCCTGGGCCGGCGTCGCCGTCTTGCCCGTGCCGATCGCCCACACCGGCTCATAGGCGATCACGGCCGAATCGAGGGCCTGCGGGCCCGCCAGCTCGAGAACCGCATCGAGCTGGCGCCCGACGACGGCTTCCGTCACGCCCTGCTCGCGCTCCTCGAGAAGCTCTCCCACGCACAGGATCGGCACCAGGCCCGCCGCCTGGGCCGCGACGAACTTACGCGCGACCGTAGCATCGTCCTCGGCGAAGAGTGCACGGCGCTCCGAGTGTCCGACGATCGCGAATCGGCAGCCCAGATCGGCCAGCATGGCTGGCGCGATCTCGCCGGTGAAGGCGCCGCCCTCGTGCTCCGACACGTTCTGGGCGCCCACGGCCACGGTGCTGGACTCGAGCGCGGCAAGCACATCGCTCAGGTAAACGAAGGGCGGGCAGACGGCGATCTCGGTCTCGAGGTCCGCGCTCAGGCCCCGCTTGATACCGTCGAGCAGCGCCGCTATACCGGCCCGAGTGCCGTTCATCTTCCAGTTCCCGGCCACCAGAGCCCGACGCATCTCACTACCCCCGCGCGCAAAGGGCGCCTAGCTTAACGGCGCGTCCAGGCGAAAGCAATCGAGCTCAACCGGCCACCGGACGGCGCTCAAGCAGCTCCTGGACCCGGCCCGCGAGTTGCTGCGCCAATGATCGAACCAGCGCCTGATCCTCGCCCTCGACCATCACCCGGACCACGGGCTCGGTCCCGGACGGGCGCAGCAAGACCCGACCTGCAGCACCCAGCGCGGCCTCGACCTCGCTCACCGCGGCGACCAGGCGCGCATCGCTGAGAGCGCCCGCTGGCGCCGAAACCGGCACGTTGATCAGCTCCTGCGGCAGCAGCGCAACCCGGGCGGCCGCCTCCCCGAGGCTCGCCCCGGCATCGACGAGGTGCTCGAGCACCTGCAAGGCCGCGATGATGCCATCGCCGGTGGTGGTGCGATCGAGGCAGATGATGTGACCGGACGACTCCCCGCCAAGGCTCCAGCCCTGGCCCAACAGGGCCTCGAGAATGTAGCGGTCGCCGACGCGCGTGCGCTGCAGCCGCAGGCCCAGCTCGGACAACGCCCGCTCCACCCCCAGGTTGGTCATCTGGGTACCCACCACGGTGTCGTGGCCGGCGCCCGCGCTGCGCCGGGCACGGGCAATTAGATAAAGGAGTTGATCGCCGTCGACCACCCGGCCCACCGCGTCGACCATGATCACCCGGTCTCCGTCACCGTCGAAGGCGATTCCCAGGTCCGCGCCGCGGGCGACAACGGCCTGGCGCAGGGGCTCGATATGGGTCGAGCCACACTCGTAGTTGATGTTGAGGCCGTCCGGGTCCGTGCCCAGCGTGTCCACGCGCGCGCCGAGCTCGCGGAACACCGACGGCGCGACGTGGTAGGTGGCCCCATGGGCGCAATCCAGGACGATGTGCAGCCCCTGCAGCCGCAAACCGGGGCGCACCGTGCCCTTGCAGAACTCGATATAGCGGCCGGGCGCATCGCCCATGCGCCTCGCCTTGCCCAGACTTCCGGAATCCACGGTTTCGAGCGGACGTTCGAGCTCGGCCTCGATGCCCGCCTCCACCTCGTCGGCCAGCTTCAGCCCGTCGCCGGAGAAGAACTTGATGCCGTTATCCTGGTAGGGGTTATGCGAGGCGCTGATCACGATCCCGGCCCTGGCGCGCAGTGTGCGGGTGAGATACGCGACCGCGGGGGTCGGCATCGGACCCAGAAGCTCGATATCCAGGCCGGCGGCGGAAAGACCGGCCTCCAGCGCCGACTCGAACATATAGCCGGAGATTCGAGTGTCCTTGCCGATCAGCACCCGGCCGTGACCGCCCCGGCCGAGCACCCGCCCCGCCGCCCAGCCCAGCCGCAGCACGAAAGGCGCCGTGATGGGTTCCTGTCCGACCCGGCCTCGAATCCCGTCGGTGCCGAAGTACCTGCGCTCCGCCATGGTCCTCCTAGGCTCCCTGGTCCTGGTCCGGTTCGCGCACCGCGGCGCAGATCCTGACCGCCTCCACCGTTTCCTTGACGTCATGCACGCGCAGCAGGCGCGCCCCCTGCCAAACCGCCAGCGCACCGAGCGTTACGCTGCCGATCATACGATCCCGGGCCTCACCGCGCCCGAGGATGGCTCCGATCATGGACTTGCGCGACAGCCCCACCAGCACGGGCATCCCGAGCGCCGCGAGGCCCGGCAACTCGCGCAGCAGCTGCAGATTGTGGCTCAGGGTCTTGCCGAAGCCAAAGCCGGGATCCAGCAGCACGCGTCCGCGCTCGATGCCGGCAGCCTCGCAGGCCTCTACCCGGCGCTGCAGGAATGCGCGAACCTCCGCGGCCACGTCGCGGTAGCGCGGCCGATCCTGCATGTCGCGCGGCCGCCCCCGCATGTGCATCAGGCAAACCGGCACCCGGAGTTCAGCGGCCGTTCGCAGCGCCCCGCGCTCGCGCAAAGCCCGGACGTCGTTGATCATGCCCGCGCCAGCCCGAACCGCCGCCCGCATCACCTCCGGCCGGCTGCTGTCGACCGAGATCGGGACGCTGAGACGCGCGCTGAGCGCCTCGATCACGGGCACCACGCGTCGCAGTTCCTCCTCGACGCCAACCGGCCGGGCGCCCGGTCGCGTCGACTGGCCGCCGACGTCAATCACGGCCGCCCCTTGCTCCGCCATTCGGAGCCCATGCGCTACGGCACTCTCGATGTCGGTATGCAGGCCGCCGTCCGAGAACGAGTCGGGGGTGACGTTGAGAATCCCCATGACCCGCGCTTGCGAGAGATCCAGTGACCGACTGGCGCAATCCAAAACGCGAAAGGCGCCGGTGAAACCGGCGCCCGTCGTGCTAGCCACACTCATCCGTCAATGCTGGCTGGCGGGGCCGCCTATCGAGTCCGCGGATTCATCGTTGTCTGCGGCGGTCGCCTCGCCCTCTTCCTTGGCGGGCGGCGGCCCGATGTCCTGCGGCGGTCGCGGGGGCCGGCCCGCCATGATGTCGTCGATCTGCGCGGTATCGATGGTCTCGAACTTGATCAGCGCCTCGGCCATCGCATGCAGCTTGTCCATGTTCTCGGTCAACAAGCCGCGAGAGCGCTCGTAGTTGCGGTCGATGATCGCCCGCACTTCCTCGTCAATCGCGTGCGCGGTCTCGTCCGAGACCTCTTTGTGCCGCGTGACCGAATGCCCCAGGAACACCTCGCCTTCTTCGTCGCTGTAGGTCAGCGGCCCGAGCCGCTCCGACAGCCCCCACTTGGTGACCATGTTGCGCGCGATCTCGGTGGCGCGCTGAATGTCGTTCTGCGCCCCCGTGGTCACCATGGCCGGTCCAAATATCAACTCTTCCGCCACCCTGCCGCCGAACAGGCTCGAGACCTGGCTCTCCAGGCGCTGCTTGCTGTGGCTGTAGCGGTCCTCCTCCGGCAGGAACATGGTTACGCCCAGTGCCCGGCCTCGCGGGATGATAGTGACCTTGTGGACGGGATCGTGATCGGGCACCAACCGCCCAACGATCGCATGACCGGACTCGTGATACGCGGTGAGACGTTTCTCCTTGTCGCTCATCACCATCGAGCGACGCTCGGAGCCCATCAGTATCTTGTCCTTGGCCTTCTCGAAATCGACCATCTCCACGAGGCGCTTGTTTGAGCGCGCGGCGAACAGGGCCGCCTCGTTGACGATGTTGGCGAGATCCGCGCCGGAAAAGCCCGGCGTGCCACGCGCAATCACCTTGGTTTCGACGTCATCGGCCACGGGCACCTTGCGCATGTGGACCTTGAGTATCTGCTCGCGCCCGCGCACGTCCGGCAGCGGCACGACCACCTGGCGGTCGAAGCGCCCCGGGCGCAGCAGCGCCGGGTCCAGGACATCGGGGCGGTTGGTCGCCGCGATGACGATCACGCCCTCGTTGCCCTCGAAACCGTCCATCTCCACCAGCAACTGGTTCAGGGTCTGCTCGCGCTCGTCGTGGCCGCCGCCGAGCCCGGCACCGCGGTGACGGCCGACGGCATCGATCTCATCGATGAAGATGATGCAAGGCGCATGCTTCTTGGCCTGCTCGAACATGTCGCGCACCCGCGACGCGCCGACACCGACGAACATCTCGACGAAATCGGAACCGCTGATGGTGAAGAATGGCACCTTGGCCTCACCGGCAATTGCCTTAGCCAGCAGGGTCTTGCCGGTACCGGGCGAGCCGACCATCAGTATGCCGCGCGGAATCTTGCCGCCGAGGCTTTGGAACTTCCCGGGATCGCGCAGGAAATCAACCAGCTCCGATACTTCCTCCTTTGCCTCCTCGACACCCGCGACATCGGCAAAGGTGATTTTCACCTGATCCTCGCTGAGCATCCGGGCCCGGCTCTTGCCGAACGACAGCGCGCCGCGGCCGCCGGCACCGCCCTGCATCTGGCGCATGAAGAATATCCACACGCCGATCAGCAGCAGCATGGGGAACCACGATATGAAGATCTGCATCAGCAGCGACTGCTGCTGCGGCTCCTTGACTTCGATTTTCACACCGGCGTTCAGAAGGTCGCCGATCAGCGCGTCATCATCGGGGCTGTAGGAGCGGAACCGCTCTCCGCTGCGCAACTGCCCATGGATGGTCTTGTCCTCGATGACGACCTGCTCGACGTTGCCCTGCCGCACCTCGGAGAGGAACTCGGAATAGGAAAGCGTGTTGGCCGCGGTGGGTCGGTTGCCGAAGTTGTTGAATACCGACATCAGCACCACGGCAATGATGACCCAGAGGATCAGATTCTTCGCCATGTCGTTCAAGTTCCTGTCCCTCCGAGCATGGATCGCGCCCGGAACTCTACAAGTGATGCGCGCCGGGCGGACGAGCAGCCAGCACCTGAGTTAGTGTCCGTACTATACATGATAGTTCCGGGCCAGCACATAAACCTCGGCGCTACGGGCGCGCGACGCATCGGGTTTGCGAATCAATACCTTAGCGAAGCTGCGACGCAATTCACGGACATACTCCTCGGACCCGCGACCGTGGAACATCTTCACCAGAAAAGCCCCACCGAATTGCAGTGAACCGCGCGCAAACTCGAGCGCCGATTCGAGCAAAGCCATCGCCCGAGCCTGGTCGCTCGACTTCACACCGCTCAAGTTGGGGGCCATGTCCGACATTACAAGGTCGGCCCGCCGGCCTGACAGTGTCGCGGTCAGCCTGTCGAGCGAACTCGGCTCGCGAAAATCCCCTTGCAGGAACACCACCCCCGCGATTGGCTCCATGGGCAGGAGATCAAGGGCGATCACCGTGCCCGTCGGCCCCACTCGGCGCGCCGCGTACTGCGACCAGCCGCCCGGTGCGGAGCCGAGGTCGATCACGGTCATCCCCGGCTTTAGCAGGCCGTCACGCGCGTCGATCTGCTCCAGCTTGAAGATCGCTCGCGAGCGCCCGCCCTCGCGCGTCGCCCGCTGCACATACTGATCGGCACGGTGCTCACTGAGCCAGCGCCGCGATGTCTTCCTGCGCGTCATGGTTCAGCCGTCTCGCGACCCATGGCGCTCGGAGCGCAGCACCGCGCGAGTGCGCCAGACCGTCCACGCCGCCGCCGCGATACCGTAGGCGCCCAGCGCCGCCACCTGCAGCCAGCCGGTGTCGAGGAGCCTATCGGTCAGAAGAAAAACCAGTAGGCCGACCGCGAGCCACCCGGCGAGGGCCAGCTTTACACCGTTGAACGGGCTCGCCTCGACCGTGTGCCAGGGTCGGCCCTGCGCTACACTCCCGTCTTCCTCAGCCCTACGGCGCGCCGCTGTCATGCCACTCCCCGAACCGCACAAGCGTCACCTGCGCAAACTCGGCCACCATCTCAAGCCGGTGGTCATCGTCGGACAATCCGGAGTCACCGAGGCGGTGCTGGCAGAAATCGATGCCTCGCTGCTGCACCATGAACTGATCAAGCTGCGCATCAACGCCGCGCAACGCGAGCAAAGAGCGGATATGGCCAAGCTCATCTGCGAGCGGCTTGCCGCCCAAGCGGTTCACGCGATCGGCCACACCGTGCTGATCTTTCGGCGCAATCCAGACCGACCTCGCATCGTCCTGCCATCGATCCGCAAAGCACAACCTCAGAGACGGGACTAGAGATACTTTACCGCGGCGATCTCGTAGTGCTTGGTGCCGCCCGGTGCCTCCACGCTGGCGACATCACCCTCCTCCCTGCCGATCAGCGCGCGTGCGATCGGTGAACTGATCGATATCAGACCGTTGCGAATGTCGGCCTCGAGGTCTCCCACGATCTGATAGCGGATCTCCTCGCCGCTCTGTTCGTCGATCAACTCGACCGTCGAGCCGAACACCACCTTGCCGCCGGCGTTCAGCGTGGTCACGTCGATCAGCTGCGCATGAGACAAGGCGCCTTCCAGGTCGCGGATCCTCGCCTCGATAAAACCCTGTCGCTCCTTGGCGGCGTGGTACTCCGCGTTTTCGCGCAGATCACCATGGGCCCGTGCATCCGCGATCGCCTGGATGATCTCGGGCCTGTCCTGGCGCTTCAGGCGCGCCAACTCCCCGCGCAGGCGCTCGGCGCCATTGACCGTAAGAGGAACTCTGTTCATGAAGAAACCCCGCGGTGTAGATCCTGCAGGCGGCTGACCTTTGCGAGATCCAGGGCACGCAGCGCATGACAGGTCGCGCGCGCGCCGGCCAAAGTCGTCGTGTAGCTGATCTTGCGGCTGAGTAGGGTTCGGCGAATCTCAGAGGAATCCGCGATTGCCTGCTTGCCCTCGGTGGTGTTGACGATCAGGTTGATCTCGTCGTTCTTGATCATGTCCACGATGTGCGGTCGCCCTTCCTTGACCTTGTTCACCCGCATGCACTCCAGCCCGGCACCCCGCAGGGCCTTGCAGGTACCGTCAGTGGCAACCAGCTCGAACCCGAGTTCCACCAACTCGCGCGCCACCTCGATCGCTCCGGGCTTGTCGGCATCACGCACACTGAGCAAGGCGCGCCCGCCGCGCGGAAGACCGCCTCCCCCTGCCACCAGCGCCTTGGCGAAAGCCTCGCCGAAGCTGTCGCCAACCCCCATCACCTCGCCGGTCGACTTCATCTCCGGGCCGAGCAAGGGGTCCACCTTGGCGAACTTGTTGAAGGGGAATACCGCTTCCTTGACTGAATAATAGGCCGGAATCCGCTCTGCCGTGACCCCCTGCTCGCGCAGCGAGCGTCCCGCCATGCAGCGGGCGGCGATCTTGGCCAGTGGCAGGCCACAAGCCTTCGAGACGAACGGCACGGTGCGCGAGGCGCGCGGATTGACCTCCAGGATGTAGATCTCCTCGCCCTGGATCGCGAACTGCGTGTTCATCAGGCCAACGACTCCCAGGTCACGCGCCATGCGCGCGACCTGCTCGCGCATGCGATCCTGCACCCCGGAGCCGAGCGAAAATGGCGGCAGCGAGCAGGCCGAATCCCCGGAATGCACCCCGGCCTGCTCGATGTGCTCCATTATGCCGCCGATCAGGACTTGCTCACCGTCGCAGATCGCGTCGACATCGACCTCGGTGGCAGCGTCCAGAAACCGGTCGAGCAGCACGGGGGAGTCGTTGGATACCTGCACCGCCTCGCGCATGTAGCGCACCAGATCCTCTTCGCCGTAGACGATTTCCATCGCCCTGCCGCCCAGCACGTAGGACGGCCGCACCACGAGCGGATAGCCGATCTCGCGCGCAAGAGCCACGGCCTGCTCGGGATTGCGCGCCGTGCGGTTCGGCGGCTGCTTGAGGCCGAGCCGGTCGATCAACTGCTGAAAGCGCTCGCGGTCTTCCGCCAGATCGATCGAGTCCGGCGTGGTGCCGATGATCGGGGCTCCCGCCCGCTCCAGGTCTCGCGCCAGCTTGAGCGGCGTCTGCCCCCCGTACTGCACAATCACTCCCTTGGGCTTCTCCACATGGATGATCTCGAGCACGTCCTCGAGAGTCAGCGGCTCGAAGTAGAGGCGGTCGGAGGTGTCGTAGTCCGTGGAGACGGTCTCCGGATTGCAGTTGACCATGATGGTCTCGTAGCCGTCCTCGCCCATAGCGTAGGCGGCGTGCACGCAGCAGTAGTCGAACTCGATACCCTGGCCGATGCGATTGGGTCCGCCGCCGAGGACCATGATCTTCTCGCGTTCGCTGGGTTGCGCCTCGCATTCCTCTTCATAGGTCGAGTACATATAGGCAGTTGCGCTGGCGAATTCCGCCGCGCAGGAGTCCACGCGCTTGAACACCGGTCTCACGCCGAGCGCGTGGCGTCGCTCGCGGACCTGCCACTCCGTCGACCCCGTCAAGCGCGCGATCCGGCGATCCGCGAAACCTTTCTGCTTCAGGGCATGCATCTCCGCCTCACCGACGCCGTTCAGATCGCGCCCCTTGAGCCCGCCTTCCAGGGCGACCAATTCCTCAAGCTGAACCAAAAACCAGTTGTCGATGTGGCAGAGTTCGTTCACCTCCGCCACGCTCATTCCGGCGCGCAGGGCGTCGGCGAGATAGCGGATTCGGTCGGGCCCCGCCTGGGCCAACTCCTGGCGGATTCGGTCGAGCGCCCCGTCCCCGGCCGGGTCGATGATCTCGTCGAGCCCGTCGATGCCCGTCTCCAGGCCGCGCAACGCCTTCTGCAGCGACTCCTGGAATGTCCTGCCGATCGCCATGACCTCGCCCACCGATTTCATCTGCGTGGTCAGTCGCGGCTCGGCCTGCGGGAACTTCTCGAAGGCGAAGCGCGGGATCTTGGTCACCACGTAGTCGATGGTCGGCTCGAAGGAAGCCGGCGTCGCGCCGCCCGTGATCTCGTTGCGCAACTCATCGAGCGTGTAACCGATGGCGAGCTTGGCGGCTACTCGCGCGATGGGAAACCCGGTCGCCTTGGAGGCCAGCGCCGAGGAGCGCGAGACGCGGGGATTCATCTCGATGATGACCACACGGCCGTCGGTCGGGCTGACCGCGAACTGCACGTTGGAGCCGCCGGTGTCCACGCCGATCTCGCGCAGCACCGCGATCGAGGCATCGCGCAGGCGCTGATACTCCTTGTCGGTCAGCGACTGCGACGGGGCCACCGTGATCGAGTCGCCGGTGTGCACCCCCATGGGGTCGAAGTTCTCGATCGAACATACGATGATGCAGTTGTCGCGGCTGTCGCGCACGACCTCCATCTCGAATTCCTTCCAGCCCAGCACCGACTCCTCGATCAGCAGCTCGTTGGTGGGCGAAAGGTCCAGCCCGCGCTCGCAGATCTCGACGAACTCCTCGCGGTTGTAGGCGATGCCGCCACCGGTCCCGCCGAGCGTGAAGGAGGGGCGGATGATGGTCGGGAAGCCGACCTGCGCCTGCACCTGCAGGGCCTCCTCCATGCTGTGCGCGATCGCGGAGCGCGGGGTCTGCAGGCCGATGGCGCGCATGGCCTCGCGAAAGCGCTCGCGGTCCTCGGCCTTGTCGATGGCGTCGCGGGTGGCCCCGATCATCTCCACCCCGAAGCGCTCGAGCACACCCTCGCGCGCAAGGTCCAGCGCGCAGTTCAGCGCCGTTTGACCGCCCATGGTCGGCAGCAGGGCGTCGGGGCGCTCCTTCTCGATCACCGCCGCGACCGTGCGCCAGTTGACCGGCTCGATGTAGATGGCGTCCGCCATCTCGGGATCGGTCATGATGGTCGCCGGGTTGGAGTTGACCAGGACCACGCGATAGCCCTCCTCGCGCAGCGCCTTGCAGGCCTGCGCGCCGGAATAGTCGAACTCGCAGGCCTGGCCGATGACGATGGGGCCGGCGCCTATGATCAGGATGCTGTCGATGTCGGTGCGCTTGGGCATGAGTCCTGTTGCCGATGTCTGGTGGCGAGCCGCAGCGGATCGTCGGGTGATCGCGCTCTCGCTACCTGCGGCTCGCCGCTCGCGAGCCGTCGCTCATGAGCTCGATGAACCGGTCGAAGAGCGGAGCGACGTCGTGCGGTCCGGGGCTCGCCTCCGGGTGCCCCTGAAAGCCGAACGCCGCGCAGTCGGTCCGCTCCACGCCCTGCAGGGAGCCGTCAAACAGCGAGCGGTGGGTAGCGCGCAGGTTCTGCGGCAGACTGTCCTCATCGACCGCAAAGCCGTGATTCTGGCTGCTGATCATCACCCGACCGCTCGCCACGTCGAGCACCGGATGGTTGGCCCCGTGGTGGCCAAACTTCATCTTCACGGTCCTGGCATCGCTGGCCAGCGAGAGCAGCTGATGGCCCAGGCAGATTCCGAACATCGGCATACCGCTGGCCAGGAGCTCGCGAATCGCGGCGATGGCGTAATCGCAGGGCTCCGGGTCACCCGGGCCGTTGGAGAGAAAGACCCCGTTGGGCTTCATCGCCAGCACGTCGCGGGCCGGCATGGTCGCGGGCACGACGGTGACCCGGCAGCCGCGATCGACGAGCATGCGCAGGATGTTGCGCTTCACGCCGTAGTCATACGCCACCACACGCAAGCGGGGCAGATCGCCGTACTCGCTCTGACAGGCGGCGTCGAGATCCCAAGTGCCCTCCGCCCATTCGTAGCTCTCGCGGGTGCTCACCTCGCGGGCGAGATCCATTCCCTTGAGCCCGGCAAACTCCCGCGCCGCGGCCACGGCGCCCTCCGCGTCGGCCCCCGGGCCGGCGACCAGGCAACCGTTCTGAGCGCCCTTCTCGCGCAGCAGCCGGGTGAGCCGGCGGGTGTCGATCCCCGCGATGCCGACCACGCCCTCGGCTCGCAGATACTCGCCAAGCGGGCGCTGCGCGCGCCAGCTGCTGGTCACCGGCGAGAGGTCACGGATCACCAGCCCGGCCGCGTAGACCCGGCCCGACTCCGCGTCGGCGCCGTTCACACCGGTGTTGCCAATGTGCGGATAGGTGAGGGTGACTATCTGGCGGCAGTAAGAGGGATCGGTCAGGATCTCCTGATACCCCGTCATGGCGGTGTTGAACACCACCTCGCCCGTGCTCCGACCCGCCGCGCCGATGGACCGGCCGTGAAAGACGGAGCCGTCTTCCAGGGCCAGAAGAGCGGGATCATCCAAGGGCGGTCTCCTCGCGAATGCTCAGACGCAGAAAACGGGAGGGGCCCGCCAAGGCCCATCCCGCTCGGAAGGGGTATCTGCGTTACGGCGTGAAAATCCGGAAAATTCTACTGGATCGCGCCGCCGGGTGTCCACGCGCGACGGCTCAGGCGCGCAAGCCCAGCACATCCTGCATATCATAAAGCCCGGCCGGGCGACCGCTGACCCACTGCGCGGCCCGGATCGCGCCCCTGGCGAAGGTCATGCGGCTCGAGGCCTTGTGGGTGATCTCGACCCGCTCGCCGACCGCGGCGAACATCACCGTATGCTCGCCGACGATGTCCCCGGCCCGTATGGTCTCGAAACCGATGGTGCTGCGCTCGCGCGCGCCCGTGTGCCCCTCGCGCCCGTAGACGGCGCACTGGGCCAGATCCCGACCGAGGGCGGCGGCGACCACCTCGCCCATCCGCAGGGCGGTCCCGGAAGGCGCATCGACCTTGTGCCGGTGGTGGGCCTCGATGATCTCGACGTCCGCCTCCTCGCCGAGCACCCGCGCTGCCATGTCGAGCAGCTTGAAGCAGAGATTGACGCCGACGCTCATGTTGGGCGCGAATACTATGGCGCTGCTCGCCGCCGCATCCCGCAACGCGGCCTTGTGCCCGTCGTCCAGCCCGGTGGTGCCGATCACCATTCGACGCCCGGCCGCCTGGCAAACCTGCAGATGCTCGACCGTCGCCTGCGGCGTGGTGAAATCGATCAGGACGTCGAAGGATTGCGCCGCGGCAGCGAGATCCTCGCTGACGGTGACGCCCAAGGCAGCCCCGCCGGCCAGCACCCCCGCGTCAGCGCCCAGCGCCGGGCTATCCGCGCGCTCGATGGCCGCGACCAACTCGATGGTCCCGCTCTCGCGCCCGGCCTCGATGAGCGCGCGCCCCATTCGACCGCCGGCGCCGGCAATCGCGATCTTCGTCATTCCGCTCCTCCTGCGTTCGGCGGGCCCCGCAGGCTCAGCCACCGAAGCCGATACCCTCGAAGAACTTGCGCACGCCGTCCAGCCATGAGCTCGCCCGCG